>CANHDS010000031.1 GCA_947459465.1 Burkholderiaceae bacterium
CTAGAGTCTTCTTCGCTAGATCTTGGCCGATCACATACTGGTCGAGATTTAACCGAATCTCTTGCGGGGACGGAAGTGCATCGCCTTTCTGAGCGAGAGGCTCTTTGGCAATCTCTTCTTGAATAATATCGGTGCACAAATCAATGCACTCATCACAAATGAACACCGAGGGACCGGCAATCAGTTTTTTTACCTCATGCTGGCTTTTGCCACAGAAGGAACAGTACAGCGTTTTATCCGTGGTAGTGGTTTCGCTCATCGCTTGTTCTAAATATTAGCTGCCGCGTTGGTCGATCACTTTATCAACCAAGCCATAATCACGGGCTTGCTCCGCTGACATGAAATTATCGCGATCGGTATCTTTGGCAATGGTATCAATCGTTTGACCCGTGCGTTGTGACAGAATCGTGTTTAAGCGCTCGCGCAAGTACAAGATCTCACGGGCTTGGATCTCGATATCCGAGGCTTGTCCTCGTGCGCCACCCAAAGGTTGATGAATCATTACACGTGCATTAGGTAAGGCATAGCGCTTACCTTTTTCACCGGCGGCAAGCAAGAAGGCGCCCATGCTCGCAGCCATACCCATGCACAAGGTACTCACATGAGGCTTAATGAATTGCATGGTGTCGTAGATCGCCAAACCAGCCGACACGGATCCACCAGGGGAATTGATGTAGAGCGAGATCTCTTTATCGGGGTTCTCACTTTCCAGAAATAACAATTGCGCAATCACCAAGTTGGCGGTTTGATCATTGACTTCACCCACCAGAAACACCACCCGCTCTTTTAATAGGCGTGAGTAGATGTCGTATGCACGCTCTCCTCGTCCAGAGGTCTCTACCACCATCGGGACTAAACCAAGGGCTTGGGTCTCAAGTGCGCTCATCCTATTTGACTTTCTACAATGATCATTGACTACTAGATTAACTCATTTTGCTCAGCTCTTCGAAACTAACCGATTTGTCGGCTACCTTCGCGAGACCACAAATGTGCTTCACCACATTCTCTTCAAGAACTACTGCTTCGACCTCCTTGAGGCGGCTTGGATCGCTGTAATACCAGCGCACCACCTCTTTGGGATCTTCATAGGTCGCGGCGGTCTCTTCGATTGAGGCTTTAATTTGATCAGGGGTCGCGGTTAAGTTATGAAGCTTGACAAGATCCGACAGAATCAATCCAAGACGCACACGCTTATCGGCTTGTTCTGCAAACATCTCTGCTGGGATCGGTGCATCTTTTGCATTGGGGATGCCTCGTTGCATCAGGTCTTGACGAGCACCCTCCACCAAGCGCTCTTGTTCACTAGTAATCAACGATTTAGGAACATCGAGTTGGCATTGCTTAATTAGCTCTTCCATCACTTGATTTTTAAGAAGTGCCTCCGTGCGCCGCTTGACCTCGCGCTCCATATTTGCTTTGATCTCATTACGCATCTTCTCGACGCCGCCTTCGGTAATCCCAAGGGATTTGGCAAACTCATCATCAACTGGGGGGAGATGAGGCCATGCCACATCCTTGATGGTGATCGTGAACTGAGCGGTTTTACCTGCCACTTCTTTACCGTGGTATTCGGCTGGGAAGCTTAAGGGAAAGGTTTTACTTTCACCCTTTTTAAGTCCCAACGCTGCAGCCTCAAACTCGGGCAACATCTGCCCGGCACCAATCACGAACTTAAAATCATCGGCTTTGCCGCCTGCAAACTCTACACCGTCAATCGTACCCACAAAATCCAGAGTGACTTGATCATCTTTTTGAGCGCTCGTATCAGAGCCGCCATCACCATGGTCACCCGCTTCACCGCGAGAATGGTAATGCACGCGCTGTTTACGCAACACATCCAATGCCCGATCGATTTCTGGATCGTTCACATCGGTGGTGTAACGGGTTAACTCTGAGCCACTAAAGTCACCAATCTTCACTTCGGGCAAGACCTCAAAAAAGGCATCAAACACAACTTGGTCAGCACCAATCTCGCTTTTGGGTTCTAAACGTGGCTGGCTGGCTAATTTGATGCCCTCTTTTTTGCTGACCTCATAAAAAAGTTGGGAAGCTTTGTCGTACTGAACTTCAAAATCCACTTGCAGGCCATACTGCTGCTCCACCATTTTCTTGGGCACTTTGCCTGGACGAAAGCCAGGCATCTTCATGGATTTACCAATTTTATTTAAACGGGCCTCACGTGCTTGGTTCACATCAGCACGATTGAATTGAAGAGTAATTTTGCGGTCTAAGCTACCTAAGTTTTCGATTTGCACTACAGCCTCTTTAATGAAGGTTAGATGTGAAGACTAAGCCAAGCAGCCGTGTGGTGCGAGGAGGGGGACTCGAACCCCCACACCATTTCTGGCGTCAGGACCTAAACCTGGTGCGTCTACCAATTTCGCCATCCTCGCTCTATGAGCGATGCAGACACGAACTGGCTCAGAATTCACGTAAAATGTAGATTCTACAATGCCTTATAGAGGAGAGCCACGGCATGCACCGCGATTCCCTCACCCCGACCCAAATGCCCTAAGGATTCATTGGTTTTGGCTTTCAGATTAATGTGGCTGTCGGTCACCTTCAGGTCACTCGCAATATTGCGCACCATCTCTGGAATATAGGGGGCTAATTTTGGCTTCTGACAAATTACGGTGGCATCGACATTGCCAACCTGATAGCCCACCGCCTGAATCTTTTGTAAAGCTGCGCGCAGGAGAACTCGACTATCCATGTCTTTGAAACGCGCATCGTCATCCGGGAACATTTGTCCAATATCGTGTAAGCCGGCAGCGCCCAAGAGTGCATCGGTAATCGCATGCAAAAGTGCATCAGCATCCGAGTGGCCAAGTAGACCCCTCTCATAGGGAATTGCCACTCCCCCAAGAATTAATTTGCGATCAGGCACGAGAGCATGAATGTCGTACCCTTGTCCGATCCGAAATGGAATGCTGTTTGTCATTGGGCTATTTTAACGACGCTCACTTAATACCAGATCCATCAACTCCCAGTCCGCAGGATGCGTCACCTTAAAGTTTCGGGTGGCACCCTCCACCAAAAGTGGCTGACCCCCGATGCGCTCAATCGCACTGGCCTCATCGGTAATATTGGCTCCATCTCGAATGGCTTGGTCTAGCGCATCATGCAAGACCTTAAGGGGGAACATCTGCGGAGTTTGGGCTTGCCAAAGACGCGAGCGATCAATCGTAGTTTGGGCTCGCATCGCATCTTGTGTAGTCTCTTTCATCGTATCTGCAACCGGCATGGCCAAGAGGCCGCCGGATTGCAATGCCTGGGATTGATCCTCGACTTGTTCTTGGGCTTTTACTAAGGTGATCAATCGAGCAATCAATTCAGGAGTGATTCCTGGGCGCGCTGCATCGTGCACCAAAACCCAATCGTGCGGATGAATACCGAGATCAAGCATTGCTACAAGCGTATTTAAGACTGTTTGCTGTCGAGTGGGGCCACCGGTTTCCAGAAACTCGAAGCGTTTGACCGGATTGGGATAGCGTGATTTAAGGTCATGAATTAAGGGATTGGAGCCAGGACTCATGCCAATCCAGACGGAGTTCACCTCAGGACAGGCAAAGAAGGCATCCAAGGCATAGAGCAACATGGGCTTACCCGCCAAATGCCGAAACTGTTTAGGCTGATCGCCACCCAAGCGCACGCCCATGCCCGCGGAGGGTAATACGGCATGGCAACGTTTGGTTACGGTTGCCATGGCAGGGTCGGAATGAAATACATACCTGATTCTATAATGCTTCTAGATGTCGGATGCTGTCAATCCAGCGGCAGCGCCAAGGCCTGCTGCTTTACTCACACCCCCTATTCCCGTGCTCCGGGCGGGGCAGCGCTTTATCTTCGATTCCGTGGTTGGCTCCGCAGATGCAGCGCTTCTTGCTCAGATGGCTAGCGCCTATCGCGCCAATTACAGTCAGTTTGTGGTGTTTTGCGCTAGTGCTACCGATGCCCAACGATTATTAGAGGAGATCCCTAGCTTTGCTCCTCAGTTGCGAATTCGCTTACTTCCAGATTGGGAGATCCTTCCCTACGATCACTTTTCACCACATCAAGATTTAATCTCGGAGCGCTTAGCCACTCTCTATGAGATGCAAAATGGCACCTGCGATCTCATTTTGATGCCAGTAACCACGGCATTGCAGCGCCTCGCACCACCCGCATTTTTATCTGCTCATACTTTTTTCTTTCGCCAAGGGGAGCGCTTAAACGAGGAAGCGCTCCGTTTGCAATTACAACAAGCCGGTTACGACCCCGTCAGCGCAGTAATGCGCCCTGGTGAATACAGCATCCGCGGTGGCTTAATTGATCTGTTCCCGATGGGCTCATCCCTGCCCTATCGACTCGATCTCTTCGGTGATGAGATTGAACATATTCGCGCGTTTGATCCAGACACCCAACGTAGTTTGTATCCCGTTAAAGAAATCCGCTTACTGCCTGGTCATGAGTTTCCGTTTGATGAGGCCTCACGGACTGCATTTCGGGGGCGATGGCGCGAGTATTTTGAAGGCGACCCCACGCGCTGTTCAATCTATAAAGATGTGAGCACAGGTATACCAACAGCAGGGATTGAGTCCTACTTGCCACTCTTCTTTGAAAAAACCACAACGATCTTTGATTACTTCGTGCGTACCGATGGCGCTGAGAGCCACGATGGGATTTGTGTGGGTTATGTCGGCGATATTGAAACAAGCATCACGCAATTCTGGAAAGATACCGAGCAACGCCATGCTTTTCTGAAGCACGATCCCGAGCGCCCCGTTCTCAACCCCCAGGATTTATTCTTGAGCTTAGAGCAGTTTTATACGATTGCGAAGTCCTATCCGCGCTTTGTGCTCCAAACGCAAGCCGCATTGGATTTAACGACGGAACCTGTTTTTACCCCAGTACCAGATGTGGCTGTGCATCGACGCGATGCCGATCCCCTCAAGCGCTTACGGCAGTTAGTTTCTCAAAATGAATGGCGCATATTAATTTGCGCAGAGAGTGCCGGACGACTCGAGTCGATTCGACAACTGATTGAGGAGAGCAATCTAGGAAGTGCTGAGAATTCCGTATTTGCTTTACATCCGCAGAGTGTAAGCAGTATCGCTGACTTCATAAAAAGTGCTGCACGCTTTGGGTGTTGCATATCCCCACTCTTTAATGGATTTGTGTGGCACCCACAGCAATTGCTCATCATTACAGAGACTGAACTATTTACACAAACCGCTCGTCAGCGTCGCAGTAAAGAAACGAGCAACACCGATCCCGATACCCTTTTTAAAGATTTATCCGAGCTCAAAGTGGGCGACCCAGTGGTTCATGTGGAACATGGCATTGGTCGTTACCAAGGTTTGGTATTGCTCAATATGGCAGGTCCCAAAGAAGCACCCGCCTTCGAGGAGTTTTTGCACCTCATCTACGCGCACGATGCAACCTTGTACGTGCCAGTTCAGCAATTGCATCAGGTGACACGCTACGCAGGAGCCGATCCTGATTCAGCACCGCTCCATCAACTGGGCTCAGGTCAATGGGATAAAGCGAAACGCAAGGCTGCTCAGCAAATACGAGATACGGCAGCAGAGCTTCTCAATCTATATGCTGCGCGCGCTATTCGCAAAGGCCATGCTTTTGAGTTCTCTGCACATGACTACGCTGCATTTGCGGAGAGCTTTGGTTTTGAAGAAACGCCGGATCAGGCCAATGCCATTGCTGCTGTTATTGGGGATATGACCAGTGGCAAGCCAATGGATCGCTTGGTTTGTGGCGATGTGGGCTTTGGTAAAACCGAGGTGGCACTCCGCGCTAGCTTTGTAGCGGTGATGGGTGGTAAACAAGTGGCCATCCTAGCGCCCACTACCCTATTGGCTGAACAGCACGCCGCGACCTGGAAGGATCGCTTTGCCGCCTGGCCCGTGCGCATTGTCGAGCTCTCGCGTTTTAAGACCGCTAAAGAAATTAGCACAGCATTGGCTGCGATTGCTGCGGGCGAAGCTGATATTGTGATTGGTACTCATAAGCTACTATCTAAAGAAACGCAATTTGCTCGCCTTGGTTTGGTAATCGTTGATGAGGAGCATCGCTTTGGTGTGCGCCAGAAAGATGCGTTGAAGGCGCTGCGTGCTGAAGTGGATATTTTGACACTCACTGCCACTCCAATACCACGTACCTTAGGAATGGCGCTCGAGGGCTTGCGTGAGTTCTCAGTGATTGCCACTGCACCTCAAAAGCGATTAGCGATTAAGACCTTCGTGCGACGTGAGAGTGATGGTGTGATTCGGGAAGCGGTCTTACGTGAGATCAAGCGCGGTGGTCAGGTGTATTTCTTGCACAATGAAGTGGAGACCATTCAAAATCGCAAGCAAGCTCTGCAAATCCTCCTACCTGAAGCCCGAATTGCTGTCGCACACGGTCAAATGCACGAACGTGAACTTGAGGCGGTGATGCGTGATTTTGTGACCCAGCGTAGCAATGTCCTGCTTTGCACCACCATTATTGAGACCGGCATCGACGTACCAACCGCCAATACCATCATCATGCACCGCGCCGATAA
>CANHDS010000032.1 GCA_947459465.1 Burkholderiaceae bacterium
AAAAAAATGGGCTTACAAGCCCATATTCCTCATTACCAGAACAGGCCAGCTTACGTTGATGTCAACATCAGCCGGTGTATGAATGAATTATACCTGAATCATAAAAATGACTGAGAAATCAGAAGCTTTCGCCCGGATTACGGGGTTTACGGGGGCCCTTGAAAGGCTTGCCTTTGTTGGGTCGGCGTTGACCCCCTGGATTACCGCCCGATGGGGCACTAAAGCCGCTGGCATGGTGAACCTTTTGACCCTTGGAGCGGGGTGAGCCCGACTTAGCCCCCTTAGAGTGCGAAGATTTTTGACCAAAACCGCCACGCCCTCCGCCACCATTAGTTCGCCCCTGGCCGGGTAAATGCGATACCCCGTGCCCGTGGTGAGTCGCGAGCGTAAGTGCCTCCTTGGACCCCCAGTACGACACCGAGGTTTGCATGGGATCGGGCTGAAAGTTCGGATCGCTAGCCGGATCCATCCGTGATGGCTTGCCTGGAGCTTGGCCTTTTTCTTTTGTCATGTTTTGAGGCAACTTGAGACCCGCCATGCGCATCAATTGCGCCACGCTTTCCATCGGCACCTCTTCCCATTTGCCTCGACGCAAACGGGGTGGCAGCATAAAGATGCCATAACGGGTTCGAATCAGTCGTGACACGACATGCCCCGTCGCCTCAAACATACGACGCACTTCGCGATTACGCCCCTCGGTTAAGGCAACCGAGTACCAGCGATTCGCGCCCTCACCACCGCCTTGGCTCAGACGCAAAAAACGTGCTTGCCCATCATCTAGCGTAATGCCCGTTTTTAATTGTTCAGCAGACTCAGTCGATAGCTCACCCAAAATGCGCACCGCATATTCGCGCTCAACGCCGTAACGTGGATGCATTAAGCGATTTGCGAGTTCACCCGACGTGGTAAAGAGTAATAAACCCTCGGTATTAAAGTCCAAACGACCCACCGCAATCCAGCGACCCTGGCGCGGTTTCGGTAATCGATCGAACACACTGGGGCGTCCTTCGGGGTCGGCTTGACTGACGATTTCTCCCGCGGGTTTGTGATACAAAATCACACGTGGGGGCTTGGTCGGAATTTTGCGATGCACGACTTTGCCATTGATACGCACAATGTCACTGGGACCAACGCGCTGGCCAATATGGGCTGGCATGCTGTTGACAGAAACGCGGCCTTGAATAATCAGATCTTCCATCTCGCGACGCGATCCCATTCCAGCGTCAGCTAAGACCTTATGTAACTTCACCGTATCTTCATCGTCAGCGTCGTCATCCAAGCCATCAAGGTCTGACCAGACTTCATCACGCAAACTCAGCGGTAACTCGTCAACGCTTGCAAATTGCAAACGCTCAAGATCGGTTAAGGACTCAAGCTCTTCAGAATCTTCCTCACCCGCCTTGCTCGCACGCCGCTCAACTCCAGTCTCATGTGAGATTTCTGTAAGCTCATCGCCAACTGTCTGCAAGACAGGCTCAGGAGCTTCTAAAGCAGCATCGAACTCACCAGAGACCACAGCTGCAAATAGGGCTTCGGTCTCAGCAATGAGCTCGGGGGGAATTGGGGTAGCTGCTTTGGGATGTTCGTTCGAGGATCCTCCCGATTGACGCTTATTCTTATTGAACTTACCTGGACGGGATTTGTTGTTGAACTTATTAAAACGCCTTGGGCCACGGTCTTTACGCTGTTCACCACCTTCATCCGGTGAAGTAGCGCCATCAACAGTGGCTGGGCTCATGTTTCCTAGAGAGGAATCGTTTTCAGGACTTGTCATTCTCAGGACTCTCAGTGGGCGACTCAAGCGGAATCACGGTCTCCACCGTTGCATCAGCATCAAACTCAATCACGGCTTGTCCTAATGCTTCTGCGGATACAGAACCATCCTCGAGCATCGGCAAACTTTGTAAATCTTTTAAACCCAAATCATCTAAAAATTGTTTGGTGGTGGCATAAAGGCCAGGTCGACCAATCGTCTCCTTGTGACCAACCACTTCCACCCAACCCCGGTCTTCAAGCTGACGCATGACGTTACTACTCACAACCACGCCCCGCACTTCCTCAATCTCTCCACGCGTCACCGGTTGGCGATAGGCAATAATCGCCAAGGTCTCCAATACCGCCCGTGAATACTTTGGTGGCTTTTCAGGAGTGAGGCGATCTAAATACTCACGCATGTGAAGACGACTTTGAAAGCGCCAGCCGGTTGCGATATTGACAAGCTCCATGCCCTTGTCTTGCCATTCTTGCTGAATCTCATACAAAATTTTCTGCAAATCGGCAGTGGCCAATGGCGGGTCAATAAATAATCGCCCAAGTTCATTCACTGTCAATGGTTCTTGGGCACAAATTAAGGCAGTCTCAACGACCCGTTTGTAGTGATCAGTATCCATATGTTGTATCAAACAGCTGGGCTGTTTAGAGGCTTATCCACAATCGTCAAAAAAGGGTTGGGGTATTAATTGGATCGTGCAGACATCTCTCACGTCAATTCTTTTTATGGGGAGAGGCCAGCCATCCAAGGAGGTCAAGTCGCTTGCGAAGCAATTTTCACCTGCCCGCCCATTATAGGGTAGGGTCAATACAATAGCCAGATGTCCTTATTTTCATCAAACCGTCGCTTGTTTTTGCAAGGCTTGGGCCTAGCCGGAATAAGCACCCTCCCCGCATGTGGCTTATTTCGTGAAAGCCCCAAGCCGCCAGTGATTGCTCTGGTTCTGGGTTCTGGAGCAGCCCGGGGCTTTGCACATATCGGCGTAATCAAAGCCCTCGAGACTCAAGGTATTCGTCCAAATCTTGTGGTGGGTTCAAGTGCAGGAAGCGTGATTGCCGCTCTCTATGCCTCTGGATATAGTGGTCTAGAACTCAATCGCATTGGGCTCAATTTAGATGAAGCTGCACTTGCGGACTGGGCCTACCCCTTTGCTGGGCGCTTTGGTGGACTTATTAAAGGTGATGCTTTACAAAGCATGGTAAATCGCGAAGTTCAGAATAAAACGATCGAACAAATGGCGCTGCCACTCGGAATTGTTGCCACGGAATTACAAACGGGTAAAGGTGTTCTCTTTCGTCGGGGCGACACTGGTTTAGCAGTCCGAGCGTCCTGTGCTGTCCCGGGTGTTTTCCAGCCGGCAGTGATTCAGGGTCGTGAATATGTCGATGGTGGATTGGTTGCCCCGGTCCCAGTGCGTTATGCCTATGAGATGGGTGCCACTTTTGTAATTGCTGTCAACATCTCTTCCGATGCGAGCGCTTTTAATGCCACCGGGACGCTTGGGTTATTGCAACAGACCATCAGCATCATGCAACAGAGCATCAATCAATATGAACTAGCAAAGGCAGATATCGTCATTACGCCTCAACTTAAGCAGATGGGGAGTGCTGACTTTAGAGCTCGTAATGCTGCAATCCTCGCTGGCGAGCTTGCTGCCCAAGAAAAAGTGGGTGAGATTAAAGAAAAGCTACGGGGAGTGAGATAGGATCAAAGCTTACGTGGTTGCGCACGTAACTTTTTTGCTTCCTGAATTAAGGCATTGCGCTCGGCATTGCTTAACTGATCAGTGCCATCTAGACGTCTAGCGCCATCAAAGCGCTTATCCCAGTAGGCACTTGCCAAATCATCGACACGGACTGCCGAACCCTTTGATGGGGAGTGAATAAATTTGTTATCGCCCACATAAATACCAACATGTGAGAAGGTCAAACGCATGGTGTTGAAGAACACTAAATCACCAGGCTCGAGCTCCTCGCGAGAAATGGGTTTACCGACTTTGCTCATTTGCGAGGACTTGGGTGGGAGTAAAAATCCCAACTTATCCCTAAACACAAAGCGCACAAAACCACTTGCATCTAAACCGGATTGTGGCAGATCGCCATTCCAGCGATACCGGACACCAATCAATTGCATTGCCTCATTAATGAGGGCTTCTGTTTTCGTGGATACAGAATCGACTACTTGATGCGTAAAGCGTGCAAAGTAAGAAGAATTACTCTCGATTCGAACTTCTGGTTTTGGGGCCTCTTTCGCCGATGACTCGACCCCAGGGTTCGCATTTGCAATAGATGTAAAGACGCCTAAAACCATGACGGTTAGAAATTGAAAGGGCAAACGGGTCATGTGCTTACGAATAGGCATGAGGCGATTCTAGCAAAGCTCGGCTAAAAGTGAAAGCGGATTAACCCTTCACTCCAATTACTAACTATATGTTCTATATAGGTTTTTTATTTCTAGGTAAGTTCGGCGGCGGCAAACAAGGCTTTGGTGTAGGCCTCTTTAGGGTGATGGACCATGGCTTCGGTCTCGCCATATTCCACCACTTCCCCGGCACGTAACACCATGAGTTCATGGGACATTGCCCGGATCACCGCCAGATCATGGCTGATGATGAGATACGCCAAGTTGTACTTTTTTTGGAGCTCACTCAGAAGCTTTAAGACCTGTTTTTGGATTGAAACATCCAAAGCTGAGGTGGGTTCGTCAAGCACCAAAATTTGTGGCTTCAGAATCAACGCGCGCGCGATCGCAATCCGTTGGCGTTGTCCACCAGAAAACTCGTGGGGATAGCGCTGCAGGGCAGAGCGATCCAAACCAACCTCGCGCAGTATCTCTACTACTCGGGTCTCGCGTTCGTCATGCGACAAATGGGGTTGATGCACATTCAAGCCCTCCGACACAATCTGAAAGATCGTCATGCGAGGCGATAAGGATCCAAAGGGGTCCTGAAAAATGACTTGTAAATGGGCGCGCATCGCACGACGCTCGATTGGAGTTAACGATGGCCACGATTGATCCAAAACGCAGACGTCACCCTCCACCTTAGCAGTGGTTTCCCCGAGTAAACCTAGGATAGCCATCGCCAACGTTGTTTTACCCGAACCGGATTCGCCAATCACTCCGATTGTTTGCCCTTGCTTGAGTTGCAGACTCAAGGGTTTGAGGACTTGATGGCGCTTAGCCTTTGTAAACCAATCTCGCCAACGCAGGCCGCCATTAGCAAAATTGGATTGTGGATACGACACACTCAGTTGATTGGCGGTTAGCAAAACGGGTGCCAACGGCACTAATGGCAGCAACTCTCGCTCCGGCTGACTGTTCACCAATTGTTCGGTATACGGATTGGTGGGATTCGAGAAAACCTCATGGGTGGATCCAGACTCCACCAAGCATCCTTGATTTAAAACCCCTACCCGACTTGCAAAATGCTTCACCAGGTTTAGGTCATGTGTGATTAATAAAATCGCCATACCGCCGCGCTCTTTCGCTTCTTCTTGTAGATCTCGCAGTAAATCCAAGATCTGCAGACGCAAACTCACATCCAACGCAGTGGTTGGCTCATCGGCGATCAATAAACGCGGTTTGCATGCCAGCGCCATCGCAATCATGGCGCGTTGGCGTTGCCCACCCGATAACTGATGGGGATACGCATAAAAACGCTCCTCTGGTTGTGGAATCCCCGTTTTCTTCAGGAGTGCAATTGCCGTATGGCGGCATTCTTGCAAAGGCATTAAGGGCTCATGCACCTGAACGGCTTCAACAATTTGATTACCAATCGTAAATAAGGGGTTGAGTGCGGTCATTGGCTCTTGAAAGATCATCGCGATCTCACGCCCCCGGATCTCCCGAATGCGCTCGATGGATAAATCTAAGAGATTCTCTTCCTTACCATCATCGCGCTGCCACAGAATGCGGCCTTGCAAATGGGCGCCCTCTGGCGTCAGACGTAAAGGAGCAAGCGCCGAAAGTGTTTTTCCTGAGCCTGATTCACCAACCAAGGCAATGCGCTCGCCCGGTTCAATACTAAGTTCCAAATCACGAACAGCAAACTTCTCGCGCCGCCCTGCACCAAACGAGATCGAGAGCTTTTCGTAGCGAAGCAAACTCATACTCGTGCCCCAGTTAGTGGGTTACTCTTGCGCGCATCAAATGCATCTCGTAATGCCTCACCCATAAACGTTAATAACAATAAGGTTCCTCCGAGCACAAAGAAGGTTGATAGCGAAATCCACCACGCATCGAGATTTGCCTTGCCCTGGGATAGCAATTCACCCAAGCTAGGTGTGCCCGGTGGTACCCCGAGTCCCAAGAAATCCAAACTCGTGAGCGACAAAATCGCCGCACTCATCCGAAACGGTAAAAAAGTAATGACGGGGGTTAAGCTGTTTGGCAAGATATGACGCCGCATAATCTGCGCGTTCGTGAGCCCCAAGGCTTTGGCTGCCCGAACATATTCGAGAGCACGGTTACGAAAGAACTCAGCACGTACATAATCAGATAAGCCCATCCATCCAAATGCGGCTAACAAAATAATCAGCAAGAGAACGCTTGGGTTAAAGATCGAAGCAAAAATAATCAGTAGATAAAGCTCGGGCATCGCTGACCAAATCTCAATAATGCGCTGGGTGATGAGGTCAAAACGTCCCCCAAAAAATCCCATGAGTGCCCCAGTTAGCACTCCAACCACCACCCCGACGACAGTCAACGCAATACCAAACAGAATCGATAAACGAAATCCATAAATCA
>CANHDS010000033.1 GCA_947459465.1 Burkholderiaceae bacterium
TACCGCCTTCACTCGATGCCATTACCACGACTTTCTGAGTGGCGCGATCCGTCAAAATTCCGAGGTAATACTCTTTCTTGATATCGGCGCCGTCTTCAACCAATAAACGACGTACTTTTTGGCCTTCAGAGCCTGTCTGATGAGTCTTTAATTGCATGCCCAAGATTGCACTAGCGTATTGCTTAACCTCATCCATGCTCTTGGCTACTTTCACGCCACCGCCTTTGCCGCGACCGCCCGCATGAATTTGGGCTTTTACAACCCAAACTGGGCCGCCTAACTTCTTCGCCGCTTCAATTGCCTCGTCAACGCTAAACGCTGGAATACCATTGGGTACCGGTACATTAAATTGGCGCAGAATCTCCTTGCCTTGGTACTCATGAATTTTCATAGCAACTCCTGGAATGATTAAATTTCAATGCCAGCGCCAAACGCTATTTTCCTTGATGAGGCCTTCAGGTCATTGACCCAAATCAAGGCAAAAAAGGCTTAACACGCCCTCAAAAGACCCATAAGTCTAACATTTTCACTGCACCAAATTGACTATTTGGAGGGGGTCCGACCGCTAATCAGCCGATTGACGAGCTCTGGGCTAAAGCCCTTTGAAACCAAGAAACGGTATTGCTTGGCACGTTCCTTTTGATCCGAGGAAATCTCACCAAATTTACGTACCCACAAGGCCTGGGCACGCTCAAATTCGGAAGAATTGAGCTCATGACTTATGCGAGAAATCATCTCGGACTCAATGCCGGCACGCTGTAACTCTTCACTGACACGACGCAAACCACAGCGCTGACTTCGTCTGCGCACCAGAGCATGCGCATACCGTTCATCGGATAACCAACCCTGAGACTCAAATTCATCCAAAACCTGAGTAATTTGCTCCTCAAGATCTGTGGCTAAGCCATCATCGTTTTGACCACCTAATCGCAGTAATTTTTGAGAGAGTTCATGACGGCTGTATTCGCGTCGGGATAAAAGACGCAAAGCCCGAGCTTTGAGACTCGGGCTTTGTTTAGAAACGCGATCCGATTCAGGCATTAAGCACTCGCGGACTCCATCTCCTCATCGTCTAAGGTTTCGCTAATGAGGGTGCCGCCACTTTTTACACCAAGCTTTTCACGAATCTTTGCTTCAATTTCCTTCGCAATTTCAGGATTCTCTTTTAAAAACTCGCGCGCATTGTCTTTGCCCTGACCAATTCGATCACCGTTGTAGCTGTACCAAGCACCGGATTTTTCAACGATATCGGCTTCCACGCCCATATCAATAATTTCACCCTCTCGGGAAATGCCAGAGCCGTACATGATGTCAAAGATTGCTTCACGGAATGGTGGGGAAACTTTATTTTTCACCACCTTCACGCGGGTCTCGTTACCAATCACATCGTCGCCCTTTTTAATGCTGCCAATCCTGCGAATATCAAGACGCATCGAGGCATAAAACTTGAGTGCGTTGCCGCCGGTTGTGGTTTCAGGCGAACCAAACATTACACCAATCTTCATCCGAATTTGGTTAATGAATATCACCATCGAATTAGTACGCTTGATCGTGCCAGTTAACTTACGCAGTGCCTGGCTCATAAGCCGCGCCTGCAAGCCCGGCAAAGAATCGCCCATATCGCCCTCAATCTCGGCCTTTGGAACCAGAGCTGCCACGGAGTCAATTACGATCAAATCTATTGAGCCTGAGCGTACGAGTGCATCCGCAATTTCTAATGCCTGCTCACCGGTATCAGGTTGGGAGATCAGTAAATTATTGACATCGACACCCAGCTTTGAGGCGTACTGCACATCAAGCGCATGTTCCGCATCGATAAATGCGCAGGTACCACCGAGCTTTTGCATTTCAGCCACGGCATGCAAGGTTAATGTGGTTTTACCTGATGATTCAGGGCCATAGATTTCAATCACGCGTCCACGTGCCAAACCACCCACACCTAAGGCGATATCGAGCCCTAATGAGCCGCTCGATACCACTTGGATATCTTGATTAATTTCTGCGTCGCCAAGACGCATAATCGAGCCCTTACCAAATTGCTTCTCAATTTGGGCCAAGGCGGCCGTCAGTGCTTTTTGCTTCTCGCCGCTCATCCCTGCAAACTCTGATGAGGCTGATTTTTTCTTGTCGTCCATGGCCATCCTTTTCTTAATTTTGGTTCGGTTTTGCTCGTTTTATTTCTTAAATTGATACTGTGTGCTTACTGTATATAAAAACAGTATTATTGGCAAGTGGGTATATCTGATTTATTTGTGGGATTTACTTGATATTTATTTAAGTAAGTACTTATTAACTTATAAATCATTGATTCGTATAGGAATATTATTTTTCTTTCGTAAAAAATAGAAATACAGGCATCGCAATTGCCCAAACCACAGCCAGGTAGATCAATGCAAAAATCCTATCCTCTGGGCTTGGCCAAGAGGCGGCACCAAGACGCACCCCAGCTTCGTAACACAAAGGGCCTGCAATCGCTCCCAATACTGCTGCCAAGGCATTTTTACCCTGCAACCAGGCCATCGACTCCTTCAACGTAGTTGCGAAGATGAGCCATAGCGCCCACATCCAAACCGGTGAAATGGCCGAAAATGGAAAGTCGGATTTAAATTGAATCCAACCCAACTGGACCAAAATCGTGTCCGCAATCAGGCCGTAAATAAATACCTTCAGAAGTAACTCATGTTCGCTGCGGGCATTTCGATGTAACCAAAGATAAACCCCAATACAAATCAGTGAAATCGCAAGAGCCAATCCAAGTTGCTGGTGCGCAGCGCCCAAAATACATGCAAACCAACCGATCTGAAATAAAACGAAATTCCAGATCTTGCGCCAAGTACCTCGTGAAATGACTAGATTCACAATACCCAATCTAGCGCTTATAGAAAGCTAAAGTGACCTCGCCCAAATAAATCCCGAACTTACTCATTTCAGCTTTATTGAGCATCACCTTATCGTCCATGAGATACATCCAATCATTAAATTGCACGTGATAGATTTTTCCGTCTACCGGCAGTGCCAAGGTATAGCGCCAGTTGAGCGCATTACCTGCTAACTCACCCACAGCCTCACCAATCACATCGCTTGCAGTTCCACTGTAACGCCCTGGTGCCACTTCGGTCAGCGTCCAGACCCGTTTTTGCTTGGTTCCATCGGAGTACACAAAATCTTCATCCAATGTACCCACGCGCTTACCATCTTTAGTTTCCCATTTGGCTTTAATTAGAACTTTAAAGCGCTTAACGACTTCACCACTGCGATCGGTAAAGATGCCATACGCATCAATTTCACCATTAAAGTAAGTGGCTAAATCGAGCTTTGGCAGCTCCTTGCTATACATCTGAACATTCGGACTCGAGCATGACATCACTCCAATCGATAAGAGTGAAATCAAAAAAATCCTTGTTAGACGCTTGAGTCTAGTAAACATAATGGGCACCAAAAAATTAAGGGTTAGGGCAATTGGCAGCAATTAAAGCGGGTGGACAACGACTTGCAATGAGTGCCGAGCGTAACTTTGGCACGCTGGTTCGCTCATCAAGCCAGATACCAAAAAAAGCTTTCGCAAAAGCGTCTCCGGGAACGTCGCCAACAGGTTTGCCATTGTGCAAGAACAAAGTCCCGCGATCAGGCAAGTGAATCCCAATCGAGGTATCGCCCGAAGCAATATCTGGGAAAATTTTTTCTAGAGTTTGTAACCAGACCGTCCTTTGCTCCTTCGATACGCCTTGGCGAGTCATCTCATCAATGGTGCGCTTTGCCAGTTCTGTACCTTTGAACGAGCGAATGTAGTGAATTTCGAGAGCAAACCCGTTTTGACCTTTGGGATCGGCCACATAATAGCGGGCATCGTAAACATCAAATCCCCAGAAAGTTAACCTTCCTTGGCCTTGCAGGCTAGCGCTCTCAATGTATCGGTATACGGGGGATTTGCCGCTGGAGGTGCTTGCAAATACCCAACTCGGCCCAAGCAGGCTGATCATCAAACAAAAAGTGAGGGTTTTGATCCGGTTCATGCTCTTTAGCATAGAGGAGTTTGATGACCCTTGCACAAACCCTATGATTGGGGGCCTTGAAATAAAAAAACCCGCTCCGAAGAGCGGGTTTCTGAATGACAAACTAAGGTTAGTTAGTTTGTGTGTTCAATGTGTCGCCACGTAACGTTGGGTAACGAACATGGTCAATCAACTCCTGGACCTCTTTCTTAGGAGCTGGGGTCACCAAGCTCACCAAAATGAGAACCGCAAAACCGACTGGTACACCGAAGATACCAGCGGAGATTGGCTGAATACCCCACCAGAGTTCGACTGGAGCTTGCACCTCAAACACTTTGCGCAACCATGGTTGGTTCATGACCATGTAATAGCCGGTGATCGCAAGACCAGAGCTCATGCCAAGGACAGCACCCCACTTAGTGGCTCTCTTCCAGAAAATACCTGCTACTAGAGCTGGGAAGAATGATGCCGCAGCGAAGGAGAACGCCGCGCCCACTAAGAACAAGATGTCAGCGACTTTTTGTGCTGCCACCCAGGCTGCTGCCAATGCCACAACCAGTAACAAGGCTTTCGAAATCGCAACGCGACGTGATGCAGAAGCGTTTGGATCGATCATCTTGTAGTACAAGTCATGCGACAGAGCGTTTGCAATGGTCAAGAGCAATCCGTCAGCAGTGGACAGCGCAGCAGCCAAACCACCCGCTGCCACCATGCCTGAGATCACGTAGGGCAAGCCACCAATTTCGGGGGTTGCCAATACGATGATGTCACCACCAATGGTCATCTCAGCCAATTGGAAGATACCGTCTTTGTTGATATCCACTACAGATAACAGTGTGGGGTCCACTTTCGACCATGCTGCAATCCACGCTGGTAACTTATCAAACGGTGTTCCAACCAAAACGTTAAAGACCTCATACTTCACGAGCACTGCAAGAGCCGGCGCTGTGAAATACAGCAAGAAGATGAAGAACAGTGACCAGGTCACAGACTCACGCGCTTGTTTTACCGACGGGGTCGTATAAAAACGCATCAGAATGTGTGGCAAGGCTGCTGTACCTAACATCAAGCAGAAGATCAGCGCTAAGAAGTTGCGACGCGATGTATCAAATGCGGTACGCGCTTTTTCGTCACCATTGGGATCGCCCGCAAATTGCTGACCATGCCGTGGCATGTTCGCCAATGGGTTTGCACGGTTATTCGCACTGGCTCTTTGTGCAGTCCAAGCCGTCTTGGCAGCTTCGGCATCTTTTGGAAGCCCAGCTAACGCTTTTTCTGCGGCGGCAATTTCTGCAGCGGGTGCACTGGCTGCTTTCAGATCAGCCACTTTCTTCTCGGCAGCCGCTTTGTCAGCAGCTAAGGCAGCTGGTACATCTTTTAACTTCTCAGCCAAGGCATCAGCGCGTGCTTTGAAAATTGCGCGAACTTCAAGCTCTTTTGGATCCTTGATGAGTTCAGCTTCACGAGCGGTGACTTTTTCAAGCTGTGAACCGTAGATCAATTGAGGTAACGGGTTACCAGTTTGTTTTACCGACAACCAAACCACTGGAATCATGTAAGCAATGATCAAGATGATGTACTGCGCAACCTGTGTCCAGGTTACAGCGCGCATACCACCCAAGAACGAGCAGACCAAAATACCAGCAAGGCCCACGAACACACCAACCTCAAATTCAATACCTGCGAGACGTGTCGTAATCAAACCCACACCATAAATCTGCGCAACCACATAAACGAAGGAGGTCAAAATAGCGGCAAAAATTCCGACGAATCGGGCAAGGTTACCGTCGTAACGAGCACCCAAGAAGTCAGGGATCGTAAATTGACCGAACTTACGCAGATATGGGGCAAGGAATAGTGCCACTAAGCAATATCCACCTGTCCAACCCATAATGAAGGCTAAGCCACCATAACCGGTGAGGTACAAAGTACCTGCCATACCGATAAACGAAGCTGCCGACATCCAGTCGGAACCGGTTGCCATACCGTTATAGACCGCTGGTACGCGCCGTCCCGCCACATAATACTCGGCGGCATCATTCGTACGACTCATCACACCAATACCGGCGTAGAGTAATACAGTGGCGCCCAAGAAGACGTAACCAACCATGGCACGTCCCATGCCCATTTGTTCGGCAATACCAACGAGGACAATAAACGCTAAAAAGCCAAGGGTATAAAAACCATAGACTTTATTTAGCTGCTTTTTAAAGGCTGCATTGCTTTGGCCAGATCCGCCAAAAGCACCGCCTGAATCAGGTGTCATTCCAGCCATTATTGATCCTCCTCAGCTTCAGCACAACCATATTCCTCGTCGAGCTTATTCATGTAATGCGCGTACTAGGCAATGATCGCTATATAAATGACCAACGAACCTTGCGCTCCAATCCAGAAACTAAATGGCCATCCAAAAAA
>CANHDS010000034.1 GCA_947459465.1 Burkholderiaceae bacterium
CCTCCCAATTATGGCGAGAAGTGATGACCCGCATTGCAAAGGAATATAGCGATGTGGAACTCAGTCATATGTATGTGGATAACGCTGCGATGCAATTAGTGCGCGCTCCTAAATCTTTTGATGTAATCGTGACCGGTAATTTATTCGGGGATATCTTGTCAGATGAAGCCGCCATGCTTACAGGTTCGATCGGGATGTTGCCTTCAGCATCGCTTGATAAAAACAATAAAGGTTTGTATGAACCAAGTCATGGTTCAGCCCCAGATATTGCAGGTAAGAATATTGCAAACCCCTTAGCAACGATTTTGTCCGCAGCCATGATGTTGCGGTTCTCACTAAATTTAGCTAGCGAAGCGGAGCGTATCGAGAATGCGGTACAAACGGTACTGGCTCAAGGTTACCGTACGGTTGATATTGATACGGCTGGAATGAAGCGCGTATCTACCTCTGAGATGGGCGATGCAGTAGTTGCAGCACTTGGTTAATGATGATGGATGGAATCGTTTGATATGGCATATACCCCTTTAGTAAATCCTGTGGTTGGTTTGGTCGGTTGGCGTGGCATGGTTGGCAGTGTGCTAATGCAGCGCATGCAAGACGAGAAAGACTTTGCTCACATTGAACCCATCTTCTTTAGTACCAGCAATGCGGGTGGTGAGGTGCCACTGATCAATGGTCAACGGATTAGTAAAACCGAGACCCGTTTGCAAGATGCCAATGATGTGAATGCCTTATCACGCTGTGATGTGATTCTGACCTGTCAGGGTGGTGACTACACCAAAGCAATTTATCCACAGTTGCGCGCTGCGGGTTGGCAAGGGCATTGGATTGATGCGGCAAGTGCATTACGAATGGAAAACGACGCGGTGATTGTATTGGACCCGATTAATCGTCCAGTCATCGATAAGGCCCTAAATGCCGGTGGTAAGAACTGGATTGGTGGTAACTGCACCGTGAGTTTAATGATGCTCGCCATGGGCGGGCTTCTCAAGAGCGGGATGGTTGAATGGATTAGTGCCATGACCTATCAAGCAGCATCTGGTGCTGGAGCTGCCAATATGCGTGAGTTACTCGAGCAAATGGGTTCTTTGCATCACAGTGTGGCCAGTGAGCTCGCTAACCCAGCCTCATGGATCTTAGACATTGACCGTAAAGTGGCTCAGACCATTCGTTCGGCCGAGTTTCATAAAACGAACTTTCGGAATACCGCTTTGGCAGGGAGTTTGATTCCTTGGATTGATGTACCAGTTGAGCATGGTCAGACTAAAGAAGAATGGAAAGCAGGGGCTGAGTGCAACAAGATTATGGGCAATCCACCATTTCGGTCACCGGGTAGCATTCCGATTGATGGCATTTGTGTCCGCGTTGGTGCCATGCGTTGCCATTCGCAAGGCTTAACCGTGAAGTTAAAAAAGGACATTCCACTTGCCGAAATTGAGAAGATGCTAGCAACGGACAATCAGTGGGTGAAGGTTGTTCCCAATGAGCGGGAGATCACGGAACGTGAGTTATCTCCGGCGGCAGTGAGTGGCACCATGACGATTCCGATTGGACGCTTGCATAAATTAGCGATGGGCCCTGAGTATCTGGGTGCATTCACAGTTGGCGATCAATTGCTCTGGGGTGCCGCTGAACCATTACGTCGTATGCTGCGTATTCTGCTTGAATCGTAAGATGCCTTGGCGTTGCGTCCTGCAAACTCTATTCAATTGGCTGGTCTTGGCCATTGTGATCTTTTTCAAGATGCCAAGCGCACATGCGGTAACGCTTGGCTCGCCCATTATTTTGTCCAAACCAAATGAGGCCTTGCGGGCCGAGATTCCAGTACGAACAGGGAGTGAGGATCGCCCCTATCTTGAGTCACTGGCAATCGATCCAATTGCTAAACCGGACTATGAGCGTTTGGGTATCTCCCCGCGGATTTTGGATTACAGGCCGTCGATTACACTGAAGCGCAATCAGCCTGATCAATTTTTAATTGTGGTGCAGACCGAGACCCCAATCGAAACAGGTAAAGATCCGTTTATCGACATCATCTTAGGGCTCAAATGGACTAATGGAGGTGTTGCGAAGACCTATAGCTTGATGGTTGGGGATGTTAGTAAGGTAATTGTGCGTCCTGGCCAAAGTTTGAGTGAGATCGCTTCGCAAATCAGGCCGCAACTTGGTAGTACTGACTTGGATGAAACGCTGCTTGCGTTGTATAAAGCGAATCCCGATGCATTCATTGGAGGAAGCATTCATCGCCTAAAAGCGGGCGCACAATTAAACAAGCCTGATGCCACTTTAATGGGGTCAATTACTCCGGCACAGGCTAAAGAATTTGCTCAAGAAGCTAACCGTGTCTGGCTTGAGCAGCATGGTGAGCCAGGTCAGGCTGTATCCAAAAGCAAAACTGTCAATCAAACTACGACCCAGTCATCCGCGACCGGTGAAGATCGTTTGCGCATTGGCCCTGGTGCGGGTAGCGAGGCCGATACGCGTCGCTATGTCGAGGAAATGGTCGCTCAAGAAAAGGCATTGGCACAAAGTAAGGCGCGCGTGGCAGAGCTTGAGAAAAACATTGCTGACTTACAAAAACTCTTAGAGGCGCGTAAAGAGGGTGCAAGTTCAAGCGATCCGGCTGCACCGAAGTCAGGTATTGATCAATGGGGTCCAGCAGTCGTTGGGGTTGGACTAATTGGTATTACAAGTTTACTGCTGTGGTCGCTAGCACGATACACACGTCGCGCCGAATCGCAAAGTAGCGAGTCCTTGATCAATCCTGTAGAGCCCAAAGCGACCACGAGCCCCACCTCGATTCCACCGCGAGCGGCTGCTATCTTGTCAAGTCTTAACCTTGATCTCAGTTCACCCTCACAGAACGATGCAGATGCCTTGCGGGTCAAGCTCAATTTGGTGAAGGCCTATATTACGATTGAGGACTTTGGAGCAGCCCGCAAAGCTTTAGAGGAAATTCTGCTAGTTAGCAATCAAGTGGATCCGCAGATGACCATTACTGCTCGGGGTCTGTTGGCCGAAATTAATCAACGAAACGACCGTTAAATGACTCGGATTGCTCTAGGCGTGCAGTATGATGGCCGCGCCTATTGCGGATGGCAAGGTCAACCGAATCAACCCACCATTCAAGCCGTCCTAGAATCCGCCATTAGTCAATTTATTGGCGATGGGAAAGTGGTGAGGGTCACTGCGGCGGGTCGAACCGATACTGGTGTTCATGCGCTCGGGCAAGTGGTGCATTTTGATGTTCAAGTTGAGCGCGAAGATTGGTCTTGGGTGCGGGGGATTAATACTTTCTTGCCACCCGATGTGGTGGTGAACTGGGCTACGCCCGTGCCCCATGATTTTGATGCCCGCTTTAGTGCACAAGAGCGTACCTACATTTATGCCTTATTGGCTGGACCAACGCGCTCGCCCATCTTGCATCAGCGTTACGGCTATCAGATGTTGCCAGCGGGTCAGTGGTTTGATATTGGACAAATGCAAACCGCTGCTTTGCACTTGGTGGGCGAACACGATTTCTCATCATTTCGGGCGTCGGAGTGTCAAAGCAAGAGCCCAGTGAAGCATCTTTACGAATGTACCATCTTAGATCATCAACCCTTTGTGTACTTCAAGGTCAGGGCCAACGCCTTTTTACATCACATGGTGCGTAATATGGTGGGAAGTCTCTTGCATATTGGCCAAGGACGGCAACCCAGCGATTGGATGAAAACCGTCCTTGCTGGTAGAAATCGAGATTTAGCAGCTCCAACGTTTGCCCCTGATGGGCTTTACTTGGTCCGCGTAACTTATCCGAAGGGGTTTGATATCCCAGCACCGCATCTGCACAATGCCGGTTTTCCAAAAGAGCTTATGCTCCAATCTTAACGATGGGCTTACTAACTCACACCTCCAAGCAAACTCGGATCAAGATCTGTGGCTTGCGCACACCAGCCGATATTGAAGCCGCAGTGGCGGCTCAGGTCGATGCGGTTGGTTTTGTCTTCTATCCCCAAAGCCCTCGTGCAATTAGCCCCGAGGATGCCGGTATCCTGATTACCCAATTGCCCAGTTCGATTGATGCGGTGGGGCTTGTGGTCAACCCCACCCCTAATCAGATGGAGGAGATTCGGGCGAATGCGGCCATTACTTTGTGGCAATTTCATGGGGATGAGACTCCAGAGCAATGTCGGCGCTTGGCAGGGGGCTTACCTTGGATGAAAGCCGCCCGAATAGGTCAGTCCTTCAATTTCCCAGAATTTTCCCTACAATATGGGGATGCCACCGGTTTTTTGCTAGATGCACTAGTCGATGGCTACGGCGGTAGTGGTACCGCCTTTAATTGGAACCTTATACCGAACACATGGGCAAACGTAAACGCGCATCGGGTCGTTTTGAGTGGTGGGTTGAACTCGCACAACGTTGGCGAGGCCATTGCTCGTCTGCACCCCTGTGCGGTTGATATCTCAAGCGGCGTTGAGATTCGTAAAGGGGTGAAAGACCCGGCATTAATTAAGCAGTTTGTGAATGCGGTACGAAGCGCAGACCAAATTAAACCAATTAGTCATTCCTAACGCGCGAGCGTTAAACCAAGTCGAGGTTCCTATGTACGATAAACCAGATGAACGTGGCCACTTTGGTCCCTATGGCGGCATCTTTGTCTCTGAGACATTGATGTATGCATTAAACGAACTCAAAGAAGCTTATGCAAAATATCAGCATGACCCAGCATTTATTGAAGAGTTCCATTACGAGCTCAAACACTTTGTGGGTCGTCCATCCCCGGTCTATCACGCCAAACGCTTAAGTGAGCAATTGGGTGGGGCGCAGATTTACCTCAAGCGCGAGGATCTTAATCACACGGGGGCTCACAAGATCAATAATGTCATTGGCCAAGCAATGTTGGCCAAGCGCATGGGTAAGCCCCGCATCATTGCTGAAACGGGTGCGGGTCAACACGGTGTAGCAACCGCTACCATCTGTGCGCGCTTTGGTTTGGACTGCACGGTTTATCAGGGCTCGGTGGATGTTGCACGGCAAGCCCAAAACGTGTATCGCATGAAGTTGCTTGGCGCCAAAGTGGTGCCGGTCGAGTCTGGCAGCAAAACCCTCAAAGATGCGCTCAATGAAGCGATGCGCGATTGGGTTACCAATGTTGAGAACACTTTCTACATCATCGGTACCGTTGCTGGCCCTCATCCTTATCCGATGATGGTGCGGGATTTTCAGAGTGTGATCGGCGAGGAATGCAAAGTCCAAATGCCCGAGATGATCGGTCGACAGCCCGACTATGTATTGGCTTGTGTGGGCGGTGGATCAAATGCAATGGGTATCTTTTATCCCTATATTGATGTGCCCAATGTTCGTCTGGTTGGGGTTGAGGCTGCAGGTCGCGGCATGAAGACTGGCGATCACTCTGCCGCACTATGCGCTGGTAAACCAGGCGTCCTTCATGGCAATCGTACCTATCTTTTGCAAGATGAGAATGGTCAAATTGCCGAGACCCATTCCGTGTCTGCTGGCATGGATTATCCGGGTGTGGGACCAGAGCATGCGTGGTTAAAAGATTCGGGGAGAGCGGAGTATGTCGCCATCTCGGACGAGGATGCATTGAAAGCGTTCCATGATTGCTGTCAAATTGAGGGCATCATTCCGGCACTTGAATCATCGCATGCAGTGGCATACGCCTGCAAATTAGCGCCCACCTTAAGCAAAGACAAAGTGATTTTGATTAATCTCTCCGGTCGTGGTGATAAGGACATGCATACCGTTGCACAAGCCACAGGCTCGGAAGGCTAGGTTCATGTCGAAGATTGCTGGCGTATTTGCCGATCTAAGGGCCAAGAATAAAAAGGGGTTGATCCCCTTTGTTACGGCGGGCGACCCGCATCCTAATCTGACGGTCGATGTGATGCATGCCTTAGTAACAGGTGGGGCGGATGTTATTGAGCTCGGCGTTCCATTCTCCGATCCGATGGCTGACGGTCCGGTGATTCAGCGATCATCCGAGCGTGCGCTCGCGCAAGGCGTGACCCTCAAGCAGTGCTTAGCCAATGTGCAGCAGTTTCGGCAAAAGAATCAAACCACTCCGGTTGTATTAATGGGTTACGCTAATCCAGTCGAGCAAATGGGTCATGCGACATTTGCACAAGCTGCCAAAGCAGCTGGGGTCGATGGCGTATTGATTGTGGATTATCCACCCGAAGAATGTGAAGAGTTTGCCAAGCAGATGCGCAGCGAAGGCATTGATCCAATCTTCTTGTTAGCGCCCACCTCTAGTCAAGAACGTATCCATCATGCAGCACAAATTGCAGCAGGTTATATCTATTACGTATCG
>CANHDS010000035.1 GCA_947459465.1 Burkholderiaceae bacterium
ACTTGATAATCATTGGGCACATAACCCGCATCGACTGCAGCACGCGAAGCACCGAGGGTGGCACCAAGCTTATCAGCCAATGGCTCAATCAACTCTTTGTACTTTTCTGCAGAGCCAAGTCCACGACCCCCAGAAACAATAATCTTGGCGGCCGCTAACTCAGGACGATCCGATTTAGTCAGCTCACGACCAACAAATTGGCTTGCGGGAAATGGTGCTCCTACGGCAATGGGTTCAATTGCACACGATCCACCCGTGCCAGCAGGATCAAAATTAGTGGTTCGCACTGTAATCACTTTTTTAGGGTCGATCGTTTGCACCGTCGCAATTGCATTACCTGCATAGATAGGACGCTCAAATTGATCATGGGAGATAACCTTCGTGATATCCGAGATCTGCGCGACGTCCAGCTTAGCTGCCACCCTTGGCATCACACTCTTACCATGCGCCGTAGTGGGTGCTAAAAAATAGTCATAGTTAGAGGCCAAAGCTAAGATTTGCTCAGCAACCGCCTCCGGTAACTGATTTGAAAAATGTGGTGCATTAGCATAGAGAACCTTGCGGACCCCCTCTATCTTGCAAGCGTCTTGTGCGATCGCGTCGACATCATGGCCAATTAGTAAAACATCGACATCATTGGTGCACTTCTTAGCAGCGCTTACCGTATGATGCGTGGCCATTTTTAATGATTGCTGATCATGCTCAGCGAGAACCAGTGCGGCCATTACAGTACCTTTGCTTCGTTTTTTAATTTATCAATCAAAGTTGCCACATCCGGTACCTTGATCCCGGCTGAGCGCTTTGGTGGCTCCTCGACCCGAATTGTTTTCAACCGCGGCGCGATGTCAATTTCAAGATCATCAGGCTTCACAATATCTAGCTGCTTTTTCTTAGCCTTCATGATGTTAGGTAGAGTGACATAACGTGGCTCATTTAGGCGTAAATCGGTTGTAATAACAGCAGGTAATGAAACTGCAACGGTCTCAAGCCCGCCATCAACCTCACGCGTGACCGATGCTTGTCCATTACTAATAATCACTTTGGAAGCAAACGTTGCTTGTGGAAGGTTTAGTAAAGCCGCTAACATTTGGCCCGTTTGATTACTATCGTCATCAATCGCCTGCTTACCCATAATGATGAGCTGAGGTTGCTCTTTGGTGTAGACGGCTTGAAGGAGTTTTGCGACTGCTAAGGGCTGAAGCTCGATTTCGGTCTCACACAAGATCGCTCGATCAGCGCCAATTGCTAAAGCAGTTCTTAGGGTTTCCTGGCATGCCTGGGGGCCTGCTGAAAAGGCAATAATTTCAGTAGCAATTCCTGCCTCCTTGAGTCGAACTGCCTCTTCAACGGCAATTTCATCGAAGGGATTCATGCTCATTTTGACATTGGCAATATCTACCCCCGATTGATCTGACTTTACGCGAATCTTCACGTTGTAATCAACCACTCGCTTAACCGCAACCAAAACCTTCATGAAAGACGACCTTTTTACTTATCTAAACGCTTATTTTATCGTGATTCAGATTAAATCTCGGCTAGGGTTTTCAGGTGAGCAACCACGCTGCGTCCTAATGCTGAAAGGTTATACCCACCCTCTAGGCAGCTTACAATTTTGCCATCACAATAGCGATCGGCAACCTCCATCAACTGCTTAGTCATCCATACGTAATCATCTTCAACCAGGCCCATTTGGCCTAAATCATCCTCGCGGTGAGCATCAAAACCTGCTGAAATGACGATCAACTGGGGTTTAAATTCATTAAGACGTGGAATCCAAGTTTGGCTAATCATTTCACGCACAACCTTGCCGTTGGTCGTTGCGGGTAAAGGCACGTTCACCATATTGTCTCCACCATCTAGGCCGCTGTACGGATAGAAGGGATGCTGAAAAAAACTGCACATCAGTACATGCGGGTCATTCATGAAAGCAGCCTCTGTCCCATTGCCATGGTGAACATCAAAATCAATCACAGCCACTCGGTCTAAACCATACTTTTCTATCGCATAGCGTGTGGCGATTGCGACATTATTAAATACGCAAAATCCCATTGAGCGATGCGGCTCGGCATGATGCCCTGGGGGGCGAATCGCACAAAAAGCATTGTTCACATCACCTTGCATCACTGCATCAACTGCAGCAATTGCGGCTCCAGCTGCACGTAACGAGACCGTCCAGGTAGCAGGGTTCATGATCGTATCGCCATCAATCATCGAGTAGCCACTACTTGGAGCTTTACTTTTTACAAATGCCAAATGATCTTCGCTGTGCACACGCGTAATATCCGCCTCCAAAGCGAGCGGAGGATCAATCCGTTTTAGGTGTGTATCAAGGCGACTCTGAATTAACTGGTCCTCAATCGCAGCAATTCGTTCTGGGCACTCAGGATGATGGCGACCCATCTCATGCTTCATAAAATCGGGGTGGCTAATATAGGCTGTGCTCATTTTTGTCTCTCGTCGAATAACAACTAACTATACTTAGTATGAATCTCTATTAAACGTACTATTTTTATTATCTTAGCGCGATCTTGAACTTTCTACCGCTTTTCTTCGGCCTGGCACTAACGGTACTGTTAGGTGCCTGCGCATCACCCGCACCACCAATCGCAATATCAAGCGATACATCTACAAAACCAGTAACGCAGGCAGATGCCAGCAAGGCTAACTCAACCACCCCTAAACGCGAAGCATCATCGCTGAAGGATCTTCTCTATCAGGTATCGCAACAACATAATATCTCTTTAGCTGTTTTAGAAAATGGATTTAAGGATGTTCAACATCTATCCCAAGTCAAAAAGTTAGTTGCGCCCCCTCCTGTTACTTTTCAAAAAAACTGGCGAGTGTACCGTTCGCGCTTTGTCGAGCCAGTGCGTACCCGAGCGGGTCTAAGCTTTATTGAGCAAAATCGCGCTGCTCTAGAAGCGGCCGAATCAGAATCAGGCGTTCCACATCAAGTCATTGCGGCTATTATTGGGGTGGAGACTATTTATGGTCGCCAAATGGGAAACTTTCGGGTTAAAGATGTACTGAGTACGCTTGCGTTTGACTACCCAGAGGCTCCCAATCAAGTTGCACGCGAAATCCTTTTTCAGAATCAGCTAAAAGACCTGATTATTCTGTGCTGGCAAGAGGCTAAGAGTAGGCAAGATGCCTTTAATCGCTGCCTTAATCAAAGTAGCTCTTATGCGGGTGCCATTGGCCTACCCCAGTTCATGCCTGGCAGTATTTTGCAATTTGCTACCGATGGTGATGGGGATGGTGTGATTGATCTGCGCAATAATCGACGAGATGCGATCTTTAGTGTTGCTAATTTTCTTAAAGTACATGGCTGGCAACCGGGGATGCCCATCTACTTTTCTGTCGTTCAGAATGAGAAAACCCAAGCAAAAATTATTGAGCTTGCTGATGGCCAGCCAGTTGCCAAAATCACAGTATCAGAGCTCATTCAAATGGGTATTTTAGAACCTAGCAATGGCGATCTTCTTCAAGGTGGTGTAGAGCCCAATAGTAAGGCCTTGATTGTTGATCTACCCTCACCTGGAGTCAATCAAGAGCCTGAGGTCCTTTATGTTGTTGGCCTGCAAAACTTCCTGAGTATCGTGAACTACAACCGCAGTTACTTTTATGCCCAAAGTGTTGCTGAATTTGCAGAGGCGCTGGGGTATCAAAATAAAAGTGCGCTAACTCGAGAACGGGTCGAGAAACCGGAGCAACTACCCGCTAATAAAAATCGAGTAGCTGCAGCTAAAGCATCCAAGAAAGATGGTAAGGCTAAGAAATCAAGTAAGCCACCAAAGCCAAACAATTAGGCTGGAAATACCCCTGTCGATAAATAGCGATCGCCCCGATCACACACAATAAATACAATCGTGGCATTTTCAACCGTCTGAGCAACGCGTAACGCAATCACTAAGGCACCTGCCGCTGAAACACCGCAAAAGATACCTTCTTCTTTGGCCATGCGGCGAGCCATCTCTTCGGCCTCCGCCTGGGTCACATACTCAATTCGATCAACGCGTTCGGATTGATAAATTTTAGGCAAATAAGCGGGTGCCCATTTCCGAATTCCAGGAATCTGCGAGCCCTCTTCGGGCTGTCCACCAATAATTTGAATCTCTGGATTCATCGACTTTAAATAGGTTGATACACCCGTAATAGTTCCTGTAGTACCCATTGCAGAAACAAAATGGGTTATCTGACCATGTGTATCTCGCCAGATCTCAGGCCCCGTAGTCTCGATGTGGGCCCGTGGATTATCTGGGTTAGCAAATTGATCTAATAACTTTCCACGACCTTCTTTTTGAAGTTGTTCTGCGTAATCTCGAGCTAATTCCATCCCACCAGAACTAGAGGTCAAAATAAGCTCCGCACCATATGCAGCCATACTCTGTCGACGCTCAAGACTTTGATTCTCGGGCATGACCAAAATAATTTTATAGCCCAACATTGCCCCAACCATTGCAATCGCGATACCAGTATTGCCACTCGTTGCCTCAATCAAGGTGTCGCCAGGCTTAATATCACCACGTAACTCAGCATGCTTAATCATGGAGAGCGCGGGTCGGTCCTTGACCGAGCCCGCTGGATTATTACCCTCTAACTTACCCAAAATTACATTACCACGCCGCTCATTCTCCATACCAGGAATACGCTGCAAACGAACCAAAGGGGTATTACCAATGGTCTGAGAAATGGTTGGATAAAGTGCCGCGGATGAATTGGATTGGGTCATAGACTTATTTTAGCGACAACTCCATCAAATGCCGCTAGTTTCAATAGCGCTGACGCGCACCAGTCGTCCGCTCACTCTCCGTCGCAGGCGCTTTGACTTGATATTTGGAAGTCTTTTTTGCGGAACGCGCCTCTGAGCGAGTGCTGCTTTTAGTCTCGCGATACCCACTTTGACCCTCAATTTTCAAGCCATTCTCCATTAATTTACTCACCGAACGTTCTCCAATGCCCCGCACGCGCGATTGCAAATCATACGAATCATAAAATGCGCCGCCCTTTTCTCGCTCAGCAATAATTGCCTTTGCTTTTGATGGTCCAAGTCCACGAATACTCTCTAACTCAGTCTGACTGGCCGTGTTGACATTCACTGGAGCGGCATTTGCAAACGATGCGCTAAGAGGAAGTGCCAGTGCTAATGCCATCATGCCAATCATCGATTGCTTGGATACGGCGTGAATAGATGTTTGAAACAGAGTCGATAAACCCATGTATTTCTCCTTTGAAGTTGATGAACTTGCCATGACAAATGTGTCACGGCCTTCATCAACGCCCAATCAATAATCGGGTTGACGAAATAACTGGTCTAGAGGGGATTTGCTAAAAAATCAGAATTGGCTGATAGCCATGCGATATATTGACTGACACCGCGCTCAACGTCCAAGAAGTCAGCGGTATAACCCGCAGCTCTTAATTGCGTGAGGTCTGCTTGAGTGAAGCACTGATATTTGCCACGTAAGTCATCTGGAAACGGAATGTATTGAATGAGTCCCTGCTGAACTAAATCTGCTAATGGTAACGCTGGTTGATTTGCCAGTTTACGCATGGTATTTACAGTTGCTAGTGCAACGTCGTTAAACGGTTGAGCACGCCCGGTGCCCAAATTAAAAATTCCACTCTTTTCTGGATGATCCAAGAAAAAGAGAGTAACTTTCACGAGATCTTCAACCGAGACAAAATCCCGCGATTGCTGACCAGGCGCATAACCACCATACTCGCCAAATAGTTTGACGGTTTGATTACTCTTGAACTGATGATAGTGATGGAATGCCACGGAGGCCATCCGTCCCTTATGGGATTCACGTGGACCATACACATTGAAATACCGAAAGCCTACTACTTGAGCAGTCGGGGCCTTCTCGGCCATGCGCGCACGCATGTATTGGTCAAATAGAAATTTTGAGTAGCCATAGATATTTAAGGGCTTCTCATATTGCCGATCCTCTATAAAAGTATCGGATCCACCATAGGTTGCGGCCGATGATGCATAAAGAAATGGCACCTTTTGATCGGTGCATATCTCATAGAGATTGATGGAGTATTGATAGTTATTGTTCATCATGAAAACCCCATCGGTCTCCATCGTGTCTGAACAAGCACCCTCATGAAATACTGCTTTCACTTTTCCAAACCAGCCCTCATGAAAGCCTTCTAAAAAATCATTCTTATCGATGTAATCTGCGATATCTAAATCAGCTAAATTGCGGTATTTATCAGCGGGTCGCAAATCATCGACCGCAATAATATTTTTTTCACCACGGGCGTTTAACGCACGAACAAT
>CANHDS010000036.1 GCA_947459465.1 Burkholderiaceae bacterium
CCTTTGCTAAAAATCCAAGGTCAATCCCAATATCAAAATCTTTTAACCATTGATTAATAAAACCAGCATGACGTGATTCATCACGCGCCATATAGCCATAGAGTAACTTCATATCCTCATTCTTGACCTTACGCTTAATTTCGGCATACAAAATACATCCTGAGAACTCTGAGGTGATCGAACTAATCAAGAAATCAACAAACTCGTCATAAAGTTCTGGATCAACATTGGAATAGTTCTTGCTCATATCAGCGGGTCGCTGAAAATGATCTGAATTAATATCGGCTGCAAATTCAGCCATCAGAACATTCCATTCGGAGCGTAAAGCATCAATGTTGGTCCGATCCACTTCGGCAAAGTCGGTGGTGTAAAACCGTGGGCTCAACATCGCATCTTGCAATGCCTTCTTCGTTGAATCATTAATTTGCGGGGCCACCGGAATCTGGTCTCGTAATAGGCTTTCTGCGGATTCCATTTATTTCTCCAATATCAACGTTGTTGGATTTGATTTGCATCCGTCCGAAGAAGGCGTGCAAAATGCTGCGAATTAATTACCCCAAAGGACTCCAGATCAATCATGCGTCCAGTGCTAGGGTCGGCAAGAGTTAAGCGTCCATCTTCACGGGCAATTAACTCAAAAGGGGGCTCACTGCTGATCTCGCGACGCTTACGCTCTTGCGCCAAGGTTCGTAGAGCGCCGCGGACAAAACCAGCCTCTCCGGTAATAACATCGACTTGCTGTTTCGTTTGATAATCAACTACAGCAATTGACCCATCAACACGATCTTCAAACCGCAGTTGTTTGATGAGTGCTGCGGGCGCATCGGGATACCGCACCATCTGTTGTGACTGCTGGATCACCCAAGCAGCAAACATAACAACTGCTCCAAGCGCTAGAGTCAGAACGATTGGTTTTTTTAGAAGGGATGACGATGGATTACTCATGAGCGTGATTGAGAAACTTTTGCAATTGCCATACCTTGCCCATAGGAGCTAATTGGTGACTCGGGCTGACTGATGGGTTGGGAGCGCAGCTCAACCTGATTCATGGTTGCCCAGGTCTCAGCAAATAACTTAGCAACTTTTGCACCGTCTGGTACGCATCGCATCATTGGTTCAGGATGGCCTAACTTCCAAGCACGGGCGTGTGGCCATAAATGCAAAAATGGGATTTTGTCATCTGCATTGAGCTTGATGGGGATATCCGCACTACCATCTGGATAAATATGAACACCCGCTTGTGCTAACCGCTTGAGGGGTAAATTAAATGTAATCGTTAGCACAATACCAATGCGCATGACCAAGCGCCGATTGGTTAGGGTATACATGGTTGCATTCACGGACCAATAGGTCAGTAAGGCCAACATCATCAACGCGCAAAGAGATAACCCCAGAGCCCAAGCAAAGCCGGGCCACTCTTGCGCCCAACCACCAGCAGATCGACTAATTGCGATGACCTTAAGGATGACCATGGCAGAAAAGTAAAGCGCAAACCATTGCAAATGTGCAGCATGGAGTGCAAATGATTTGAGGTCTGGCTTTCCTTGCCAAAGGATACGCTCATCCTGTGGCAAAGGCTCCGGCAATCCAGGCTGCGCCTCGAACTCGTGCTCAGGGGATTGGTAGATCGTACTCATTTCAATTACACCAATGGCTCACTGCGCTCAGGAGTGGCGTACAAAGTGCCTGCTCCGAAGTACGCCATGATTTTTTCTTCTTCAAGAAGAGTAATTTGCTCCATGCTCTTCGTAGTAGGTACCTTCGCAAAATGCTTACCCAACACCGCTTTCACAGATACCTGATTGCGGCCCACCCGAGCAAAGTTCATGGGTAACAGCACGCGACGTGCGCCCGCTTCTGGCGTAGTCTCGATCTCTAGATAGCGAATCATCATCTCGAGGCGATCAACCCAAATATCCTTAATGGTTCCACCGCGGACACCATCAGCACCCACCACATTGAGGCCACGAGGATCAATGTCTTGTCTAGCGACACTAAAGTCGCCCAGTAAGCGCATTGGGACAATACGCGGTCCACCTTCTGGCATATGATCGGGCACATCGGCACGATTGGCATACGCACCTGGGCCGATGCCATCGAGCATGGGATTGCCCGTTGGCTCAATCGGTGCACCATTCATCCCATTCGCTGGTCGCGCAGCCAATCGCTCTAAGGGCTCATCACGGGGCACTGTGACATCGCCACCGAATTGGGTCTTAAAGGTTTTTGGCTTAGGCATTGCTGCAATACCTTCGGCGCGACGTACCTTGCCGGCTTGATCGTATTCGAGAGGAAATCCCTCGCGCTTACTCTCAATGGTGAGGTAATAAATTAAGATGGCAAAGAAAACCCAAAATGCATACAGGGCTAATTGCGCGACATCCACGTATTGTGTAATTGCTCCAGTTCCCATAACGTACTCCCCTCTTTAACAATGAATTAGCTTGGAAACTCAGCTAATCCAAACTTCGAATCCGACGGTATTGGCTTTGGGCGCTTCATCATGACCAAAGGACCAATCGCGACTAAGGTTGCAAACAACAAAAACAATTCAATGTGATACACAAAGCTATATCCCGTCCCAGGTGAAACCAGCACGGATCCCAGCGATCCAGATACTGCCAAACTCGAGACCACATCCCGAATCACCCCACCCAAACCGATTGCTAGACCAGCTGCACTCGCACTCACTGCGCCCCAAGCACCAATCACAAGACCATTCATGCCTAAGGAATCAAAACTCATGGCGGTTGCCAAAGTACCAACTGCAAAGAGGCCACCACCAAAACCAATCAGAAATGCGCCCACCCGAAATAAATTAGGGGCCAATAATGGCTCTGAAAAGATCACACAGGTAAAGGCGAAGATCCCACACAAAGCCCCAATCGCAGCTAAGCGATGCGAATCAATTTGACGATTTAAGACCTTGGCTGCCAACATAAATGCCAATAGAGCTCCGATCGAAGTCAAGCCGGTTAACAAGGTGGTGGCACTCACCGACAAGTGAAGCACCTCTGCTCCATAAGGCTCCAAAATGATGTCTTGCATGCTAAAGGCTGCGGTTCCCATCCCCAGGGCAACTAAGAATCGAATCACTTTGTCTTGCTTAGCAAATTGCTTCCAAGACTCTTTGAATCGAGTCATCGGCTCTTGACTGAGTTGCTCCTTAGTCTTCGGTTGGCGTGCCTCTTGTTTCCAAAGTGCCATCAGATTTAGCACCATTGTCAGTGCAGCAGCGCCCTGCACGACTTGAATCAAGCGCAGTGGTGAGAAGTTACTAAGCAATAGTCCAAATAAAACGCTACTAAAGACCATACCGATCAAGAACATCACATACATAAGAGCAACAACCCGTGGACGGGATACGGGGGTTGCCAAATCCGATGCCAGTGCTAAGCCTGCGGTTTGAGTAATTTGCATCCCTGCGCCCACTAATAAAAATGCGAGTGCTGCTGCAATGTAACTAAACCAATGGGGCCAATTGGAATCGCCAGATAACAAAATGAGAGAGAATGGCATGATGGCAAGACCACCAAATTGCAACCAACTGCCAAGCCATATGTATGGCACGCGCTTCCAACCTAAAAACGAGCGGTGGTGATCACTCTTAAAGCCCACTAGCGCACGAAATGGAGAAAATAATAAGGGCAGCGCTACCATCAGAGCGACTAGGCTTGCGGGTACTCCCATTTCCACAATCATGACGCGATTGAGGGTACCAATCAGCATTACCGTCGCCATCCCTACTGAAACTTGAAATAATGCCAAACGCAACCATTTACTTAATGGCAAATCTTTACTTGCCACATCCGAAAATGGCATGAACCTTGGCGAGATCCGGCGCCAGGCAGAGAAAAGATTGAGGTTCATCACTCGCATCATCGACTCAGCACCATGGCTTGCGATATGTAAAAACCGCGCGCAATCTTTTGAGTCGCATCAATCTTCCAGGCACTCAAATCAGGCTCGTGTGTGATCAACTTCGCCAACGTTTGCTCAGCAACAGGTTCAATAAAGGGCGCCCGATCGGCGCGGGGAAATAAACGTCCCACGGCAATCATGGTCGATAAAAATGGATTTTTTGGCGCAAAGGTGAATGCAATACGCTGCCGAGTCCGTTGCGCAAGACCAGCCAATGCTCTGGTGATATCACGGCGGTGGTAATGAATCATGGAGTCCATACAAACCACATGATCGAAGTCTCCTAAGGACGGGTCTAACATGTCGCCTGCAAAAAACTCAATCGATCCTCGATCCAAGTCGGTTGGTAAGCGCTCGCGTGCCAAATCAATCAAGGTTGGAGAGATATCGGTTGCCATCACCCGAGCACCGCGTTTGGCTAACTCGACCGCGAGTGCACCGGTACCACAACCTGCATCCAGAACCCGCTGCCCATGGAGGTTAGTAGGCAAATAGCTCAAAAGGACATTGCGCATCTCATCGCGCCCCGCCCGCACGGTTTTACGAATACCGCTCACTGGTGCAGTGGATGTTAATTTCGCCCAGGCATCAAACGCAGTCCGATCAAAATACTGCTGCAACTGACTCCGCTTTTCGAGGTACGAATGCTCTTGCATACTAATGCCCTAATTAATCAAATCCTAAGAGATCAAAAATGTCACGGTCTTTCATGGGGACTGCTGGTAGAGGATCTGCGCCAGCCCAAAGAGCTGCTGCTAATCGCAGATATTCTTGCTGTACCTTATCGAGCTCTGGCGATTGCTCCATTTCAAAGAGCGTTGATTTCTTTAAGCGGCTTCGACGGATCACATCCAAATCTGGAAAATGCGCCATCGTTTTAAGGCCCACTTTTTCATTGAATTTATCAATCTGATCAGTACCGGCACTACGATTAGCAATCACGCCGCCTAAGCGCACGTTGTAGTTTTTAGCTTTAGCGCCAATCGCTTGCACAATCCGGTTCATCGCAAAGATCGAATCAAAATCATTAGCTGTGACGATGAGTGCACGATCCGCATGCTGTAAGGGTGCTGCAAAGCCACCGCATACCACATCGCCTAGTACATCAAAAATGACCACATCGGTATCATCAAGCAAGTGATGTTCTTTAAGTAATTTCACGGTTTGTCCAACGACATACCCACCGCAGCCAGTTCCTGCGGGAGGACCACCAGCTTCGACACACATGACCCCGTTATAGCCTTCATAGACAAAGTCCTCGACGCGCAACTCTTCCGAATGAAAATCGACTTTCTCTAAAACATCAATCACGGTAGGCATCAATTTTTTGGTAAGCGTGAAGGTGGAATCATGCTTTGGATCACAGCCAATCTGAATCACACGCTTACCCAATTTGGAGAAGGCCACCGAGAGATTGGAGGAGGTGGTGCTCTTACCAATTCCGCCTTTGCCATAAACCGCAAAGACCTTTGCCTTCCCAATCTTTAAATTGGGATCGAGTTGGACCTGAACACTGCCCTCCCCATCGGGTCGTCGTGACTTCATCTCACTTACGGGAATATTGACTACGTTCATAACATGGCTCCAGTGCGCTTAGCGTCCAAAATGGGCTTTTGCGTCATACAAAGTTTCTAAAGAAATCGTTGGTAAACCGCGCTCAATCGCAAAGCGCTCGGTATTACGTTTTGCCTTTCCACGCACAAAAAATGGGATCTTATTAAGTTCTTTTTGTGCTTCTGGCTCCCACACACTCTCAGTCACTGGGGCGCCATTAGCAACCGCCACTTCCGGAATTGGTGTGGGCTCCGAAGCGACATTCGCCTCATTCGCAGGAGTGCGTTGATGCCCATGACCCAAGTGGGACGGAGCCGCACCATCATGGAACTCAAAGTCTTCACGGAACATACCAATCAAGTGCTCTTCTAAGCCCATCATCAATGGATGAACCCAGGTATCAAAGAGAACGTTTGCACCCTCAAACCCCATTTGTGGTGAGTAGCGGGCTGGGAAATCTTGCACATGAATTGGCGCTGAGATCACAGCGCACGGGATCTTGAGACGTTTGGCAATATGGCGCTCCATCTGACTTCCCAGGATCAACTCGGGCTGTAACTCAGTAATGCGTTGCTCAACCTCCAGATAATCATCCGTGATCAAAGCTTCAATACCATATTGCGTCGCAGCCTCTCGCACATCTCGTGCTAATTCTCGACTATAGGTTCCAAGACCAACGACTTGAAAACCCATTTCTTGGGATGCAACTTTTGCAGCCGCAATCGCATGGGTTGCATCACCAAAGATAAATACGCGTTTATTGGTTAAATAGGTTGAGTC
>CANHDS010000037.1 GCA_947459465.1 Burkholderiaceae bacterium
CGCCAATATTATTGACATTCGTAAAGAGGGCAGTCTTGCTATCAATTCGTTTGATGCTTGCAATCGTGGTGGGTTCACCAATGCTAAATTTTGAACCGGTCCAACGGTCTGGTCGAATAAAATCGCCATTTACCAACTTGCCACGATAGGTCTTCATATAAAGACAATCCTTTTGATTAAGAATCAAGCCAGCAGGATCGTCTTTACGTTCAAACCAACTGGCCTGCAATAGCGTGCTTGTTAGAAGAAGCGGCGTATAAATGGTAAGTTTAACTAGACGCTTAATCATGATTTGGGTACTAAATCAATTGAGAACCTTGTAACCACGGCCTACAAGACATTTCTTAACGATCGCTTCTTGCGATTCATTGCCCTTGTAAGCGCCACCCGCAGCGCCAATTACTGCCCCGGCTCCTGCAGCCTGAACAATCTCGGTACGGTTACCGCCGGTAACCAGTCCTAATAATCCGCCAACCACAGCACCCGCGCCCGCGCCTTTGGCGGCTGTACCACCCATACCGCTAGCTTCTTTGGCATAGTCTTGGCATTCTGCAAGATCCTTTTCGTAGCGGGCTTCATTCACTCCTTTCATATCCACAATGGGGCGAACATCGGCCCCAGCGCAGGCAATCAGCAGCAATACCGTTAGAGGCATTAGATAGATTTTGGAAGTTCGATAATTCATGGAATTGCCTCCTCAATGAATTAAATCAAAGGCTGTATCGATCGTCAAGGCTTGAAGTATTCCGTCCTAAAATGACCATCCATAATGCGCTCCAAACCTTGTGGGTCGTGCTGATAGAGATAAACCCAGGCGATTTGCCATTCTGACTTTTCTATCGTTTCAATAGAGCGTATTACGCGGAGATATTCATGCGGCCTGCGATCGTTGGGTGAGCATTCCTCATAGCGATCGATTTCATCAAATAATTGTGGGTTATCTACGCGCCATAGCTCTCCATGAACCCAGCTATCTTCAGGATTGATCGACTCATGAGGCCGATCCATGGCACCCGGATACCAGCTTATTCGATAGAGTAAACCGGGCATCCTTGCCGCACCTAAGCACCTAGCTCCCGCATGAAACTGCCTGGCATTAGGATGGTCAAAGGGGCTCATCAAGGTTCCGTAAACGAAGAGTAAATTGGTCTGCATGATTGGTATTACATGGAAACCCCTAATAGGAGAAAGTAAAAAGCCTATTCACAATCAAAATCTTAATCGATGGATGAGGTACATAAAAAAATGAAAACCGTAAGTCAGTTACTTGCAGAAAAAAACCATCGGATCGAAACCATCACTCCCAATGTGCATGTGTTTGATGCTTTAAAACTCATGCTTGAAAAAGATATCGGCTCGCTACTGGTCATTGAGTTTGGTAATCTCGTTGGAATTTTTACTGAGCGCGACTATGCCCGTAAATTAGTCTTACAAGGTAAAAGCTCACAAAACACACTCGTGCGCGATGTGATGAGTACCAAACTCATTACCGTTAAGTCTGAGGACAGTCTTGACCACTGCATGCAGCTTGTGACCGAGAAACGCATTCGTCATCTACCCGTTCTAGATGGCGGCCGCTTAATTGGGATGCTTTCGATTGGCGATTTACTGAAAGCCGCACTAGCAGAGCAGGCTGCTACGATTGCGCAACTCGAGGCCTACATTAATTCTTAAATCCCCATTTCTTTAAATACATCTTTTGCAGTTCGGAAGCTATCAATGGCTGCAGGGACACCACAATAAATTGCTGATTGTAAGAAGATCTCGGCGATTTCTTCTTTACTCAAGCCATTATTGATCGCACCCTTGACATGCAGTTTGAGCTCATGGGGTCGGTTGAGCGCTGTGAGCATTGCCAAATTAACAATACTGCGGGTTTTGCGATCAAGTCCAGGCCGATTCCAGATTTCATTCCAGCAGTATTCGGTAACCAGCTCTTGAAGCGGTAAATTAAATGCATCGGCATTGCGGATCGCTTGATCTACATACTCAGCACCCAGTACTTCACGACGGGTCTTTAAACCTTTTTCAAAAGCATCACGATTCATAGCGGTCTCCTTAGTGAGTGACTAAACAGCAGTATAGTTATAGGCATGCGCAACCACTCGATTCTCGGAATTCTCATCATCGCACTGGGCTTATCTGCCTGCGGAACCCCACAAAGTGGATTCCGAGTAGTTAATCGATCCGATGGCATGATTGGCGTGCAGGCAGTCAAAGGCGCTAAAGAAATCGAAGCTCAGGAGTTAGCTACTAAAGAATGTAAAAAGAGTGGTAAATCCGTTGCTCGAATTTCAGAAGCGCGGACAACGCACAACGATAATTTCCCAATGATTTACATCTACCAATGCCTACGCTAAAGGTCATTTGCTCAATACTTTAATCAAATGTCTATTCATACACATACTCAAACCATTCCACTATTTCCATTAGGAACCACCTTATTTCCTGATGGTGTCATGCTTCTCAAAATCTTTGAGGTGCGTTATCTAGACATGGTGAAGCAATGTGTACGCGAGGGTTCTGGCTTTGGAATTGTGACGCTCAATAGCGGGGACGAAGTGCGTATGCCCGGTCAAGAGGTTGGCTTTAATGCAGTAGGAACCTACGCCCGTATTCAAGAGTTCGAAGCAGTCCAGCCTAGTTTATTCATGATTCAATGCCATGGAGAACAGCGCTTTCGTGTGAAAACTAGTGAAACTAAACGCAATGGCTTGATCGTGGCCGATGTTGACTTTATCGAAGACGATGCCTTCATGGAGGTCCCAGAGGATCTAAAAATTGCCTCAACGGTCTTAGGTAAAGTCATTCAGTCCTTTAAGGAGCAGGGCGCAGCCCTTGGAAAGGAACTACCATTTAGCAAACCCTATCGATTTAATGAATGCGGTTGGGTTGCTAATCGTTGGTGCGAGCTGTTGCAATTAAGCCCCGGTCAGAAGCAATTTTTTCTGGAGCAAGAAAGCCCGCGCCTTCGTCTGGATTTAATCCATGAACTATTAGAAGAGATGGGCGTCTACAAGGCCGTTAAGTAATTGTGAACCATTCCTACGAATGTTCGGTCTGTGGAAACACTCGTCCTGTTACTGGCGAATGCCCATTTTGTAATACGACAATTGCACCTCATGCACATTCGGATACCGATGTGATTAACCTAGAACTTGATAACCCCACTAGCGAGGAAGCCCTTGATCAGTTAACGCATTACATTCGGGCGGCTAGTGAGGCTCAAATTAGGGCCTTGGTTGTGATTCATGGATATGGCTCTAGTGGAAAGGGTGGCAATATCCGCAAAAAGATCCGTGAAGCCTTAGAGCATAATTATTTTGCTGATCGAGTGAGCGAGTATTATCACGGTGAAGATCTTAAGCATCAATCGGATTTGTATCGGGACGTCATTAAACGACGACCTGCGCTCAAGAAGCACTTTAAATTGTTTAAAGAGGGAAATGCTGGAATGACTTTATTAATGATGCACTCTCACATCTAACTACTATGCCTAACTATTGGTCGACTAGCGGTTTTGAGACATTAGAAGTGAATGCAGATCGCCATCTCGTGGTGACTGATAACTTTTTAAGAACCTATCTTGCGCGCCCCGAGCTGAGTCTAATTCCCCAGTCCTGCACCCAGGAGCGCGCTATTCATCAGCGCCTATTGAATTCGCCACGCGAAGAAATTAGCCAATCCGAGATTCAGAAAATTGCGGATACCGATGTCCAGGCTAATTATGAAATTTGGTTTCGTTACCGATCTAAATTATTAGCTGCAAGCTCCCTAGAGCATTTCTATATGAGCTTATTCCAAGGAAAGGGCGTGGATGTCCCCCCTTTGTTTGTCAGTCAGCTAACTCAAATTTTTCTACGACATATGCTCGGCGAGAACCCAGACCCGTATGAGCTCAGGATGGCAGAGTTCTTCTTTCGCACCCAGAAGGTGAGCATCTTGGAGGGCGGTGTTTTGATGGCGGCTGACCATGAGACCATTGAACGAAATGCCCAGGCTTCGGACTTTGGCAATATTGTTGATCTTCTTAAGAACCAATCGTTAGCGGCACGCACCATCGACTTGGATGTGTTACATCCTGACAATGCCAAATCCTATTGGGGGCGAGATGAGTTCTTTGATTTTGCAGTTCAGCTCAATTTTGATCAGCCCGCATTACCAGCCTTAGCGCGGCTTCTTGAAAAATGGATCAAACATTTCTTGGGCATCGACACAACGATTACTCCTTTGAAGGAGATTTCCGACTCGAAGTGGGTTTGGCATGTTGGGTTAGACGCCGCAGCCACCGAGATTCTCAATGGGCTGTATCAAGAGCAGACCCTCGATGAAAGCATTCTGAATCGCCTCATTTGCCTATTTAGGCTCGAATTTAAGGACCAAAGCCCAGTTCTTGCCCAAGTTCGGGGTAAGCCTGTCTATTTGGGCCTTGCAATGAATGATCAGTCCCAAATTAAGCTAAAGCCCCAGAATCTCTTATTTAACCTTCCCTTAAGCCCTGTTTCCTAAGTATTTTTTCTCCTTTTGCATTTGTGCAATGCAATAATATCTAGGGTATACTATTAGGTATAAACCCTTAGGAGAAGAAAATGACAAGCAACACCATTAAACCGACCATAGCTGGAAGTTCCATTGGACTGACCGCCGGATCTGGCTCAGGCATCTTGGCTGCTATCCTCAAAACATTGCGTATGATTGGCAGTGCTTGGGAAGAGTCCAGAGTGGAATATAAAAAGCGAGCCATCTTGGGTGGCGGTTGGGAATAATTGAAATCAGTCCATATTGACTTTGTATCGGATATTGCCTGTCCATGGTGTGCAATTGGTTTGACTGCCCTAGAGCAGGCAGTCGACCAAGTGTCCGATCAAGTATCGGTAGAGATTCATACTCAGCCCTTTGAATTAAACCCGCAAATGCCCCTAGGCGGACGGGATGTATTTGAGTATCTCTCAGAAAAATACGGTAACCCGATTTCGCAAGTCAAGATCAATCAAGAACGAATTTATCAACGCGCCGCAGAAATCGGATTTACCTTTCATCCAGAAGGGCGCAAACGAGTCTATAACACCTTTAATGGCCATCGACTCTTGCATTGGGCGGGCGAGGAATTTGATGCAGCCGCGCAATTGCGGTTAAAGAAGGCGCTGTTTCATACCTACTTTACCTTGGCAGTCAGCATGGATGAGCCCCAACATCTACTAGACGCCGTAGCACGCGCAAACCTACCAGTCTCTCGGGCGCAAGCTGTGATCGCGAGTGATGAATTTTCTCAGGCAGTGCGAGACATCGAGCAGCAGTATGGGCAACTCGGGATTAGCTCCGTACCAGCAGTTATCTTTAATCAACGCCATCTCATTTCAGGGGCGCAAGCACCTGAGGTGTTTGCGCAAGCTATCCTCGAGTACGCAGACTAAACGCGTTATTCCTTAATATTGTTCTGGATCACAAACTTACCCCAGACCCCAATTTGTTTTGCCACAAAAGCATTTGCAGCGTCCGGATTGAGACTAAGAACTTGGATTCCTTGAGTTTTTAGCTTCTCAGCAACCGCTGGAGTTTTGAGCGCTTTATCCACTGCCTTGTACATCGCATTCACAATGGCTGGTGGTGTTTTAGCCGGAGCAATCACTGCCCACCAGGCTGGTGCCTCAAATCCTGGATAGCCACTTTCAGCTAAGGTAGGAACGTTTGGCATATCGCCAGTCCGTTTTGCTGTTGTTACCGCCAACGGAATTAAGCCACCGTTATCGGCATGCGGCTTGATGAGGAACATACTGCCAACAACCAGGGGGATTTGGCCAGCAAGCCCATCTTGCACCATCGGGCCGCCACCGCGATAGGGGGCATGCACCCAATCAACCCCGGTTTTCTTGGCAAAGTCGGCAATCGCCAAATGCCCCAAGCTACCAATACCAATTGATCCATACGTAAATGGCTTCTTCGCCCTCGAATCAGCCATCAGTTGATTCATGCTTGTAATTCCAGACTTCTTACTGGCAGCCAAAACCATGGGTGAGGTCCCGATCAGATTGACAGTCACTAAATCGCGAAGCGTGTCATACGGCAAATTGTCTTTAAGGGATGGATTAACACCATGGGTATCAAACACTAGCCCAAAGGTATAGCCGTCTGCCGGTGCTCGTGCTACAGCAGTGGTACCAATGA
>CANHDS010000038.1 GCA_947459465.1 Burkholderiaceae bacterium
ATTGACCCAGCATTACTAGAAGCCGAAGGCCGTGTCGTCTTTGGGGCCACGGTTGAACTGGAAGATCTCAATGACGGAAAAAAAATGAGCTACCAAATTGTGGGCGATGATGAAGCCGATATCGCTGCCAATAAGATCTCGATTAGTTCTCCGATCGCGCGCGCCTTAATTGGTAAAGAAGAGGGGGATGTGGTCACTGTCCAGGCTCCTGCTGGAGCTCGGGAAGTTGAGATCCTCTCGGTGCGTTACATCTAGTTATATAAAAATATAATAATTTCCCCTGAATTTGTTATACTTCGGTATAACTTATTCGGAGGGCATATGCATACCAATTTAAGAAAGGTTGGAGGTTCAGTGATGCTGGCAGTGTCCCCGGTTTTCCTTAAAGAACTTAAGATCGCTTGCGGATCGACCGTTGATGTCGCTCTAAAGGACGGGCAGTTGGTCGTTCGACCCATCGCAAAGCCGAAGTATGAACTCGCTGATTTATTAGCGCAATGCGATCCCAAAGCAAAAATGCCAAGTGAGGATCGGGTTTGGTTGGATAGCGCCCCTATCGGCAATGAGATTCTGTAATGAAGCGAGGCGATATTTATTTGGTATCTCTTGATCCAACGGCTGGCCATGAGCAAAAAGGGTATCGACCTGTATTGGTGGTCTCACCAGCACCGTTTAATCAATTAACCAAGACCCCAATCGTTGTGCCGATCTCAACCGGAGGTCAGTTTGCTCGGGTCGCAGGGTTTGCAGTTGAATTGATTGGTACGAAAACACTCGGGATTGCCCGATGCGATCAGCCCCGCACCCTGGATCTCGCAGCGCGCAAGGCAAAACGCGTTGAGACCGTTTCAGCAGCGGTGATGGATGATGTCTTGGCTAAACTAGCAACCTTAATTACGTAGTAGGCATGATGCAACATCATTCTGGCCAGTACCAAATTGCTCAACGCCTATTTCTTTTTGTGAGTAGCCTTTGGGTTGGTAGCCTAATTACTGTAGGCTACTTGGTCGCACCGACCTTATTTGCAACGCTTACCGATCGTCAGGTAGCGGGCATGGTGGCTGGCGCGATCTTTCAGGTGGAGGCCTATGTGAGTCTGGTGCTCTGTGTGGCGCTACTGGTCTTAGCAAACCTCTTGGTAAGTCGTGGATTGCAAGCCTATCGTGCGATTCGCTGGATTCTACTTGCGATGCTCGTATGTGTGGCGCTTGGCAGTTTTGTACTGATGCCCTGGATGGAGAACTTACGTGAGGATGCGTTATTGCAAGGTATGCCGGTGATGTATTCACCTTCTGCGAGTTTATTTGCCACTTTGCATGGCATCTCAAGCAGTATTTTCTTGGTGCAAAGCCTCTTGGGTATTTATTTAGTATGGCGCTTAACCCAAAGCCGCTTTTTTGGGACTAGCTAAGCGAGTCTTGCGGCGCTTTGGTTTGCTGGTGCTTGTTGCTGTCGTTTTTTTAAAGCCCACGCGCGAGCCACTGCTGCGTTGATTGCTGCGTGCAGTTTGATAGGCGCGCGCCACCTTCTTGGAGGGAACTGGTTTCTCAGGCTTTGATTCCACTGGACGCCAAACCACGAGCAGCTTGCCAATGTGCTGTATGGGGGCAGCATTGAGATCATCGCAAATCGATTCAAACATCGCAATACGAGCATCGCGATCATCACCAAGCACGCGGATCTTTATAAGCCCGTGACTCGATAGGGCACGATCAATCTCTTTGCGAACCGCTGCCGTGAGACCTTCGTTACCAATCATCACGACAGGATTGAGCGCATGGGCCTTAGCGCGCTGCGCCTTGCGTTGCGCCGGGGTGAGAGTGATCGTAGTCATGCCAGCATCATAGAGGATTTCTGGGTTGCGATCGAAAACAAGGACAATAGTCATTGTGGCAAAGAACAAGTTCAATAAAAATTGGTTGCACGATCATGTGAATGATCCGTACGTCAAGCTCGCGCAGAAAGAGGGCTATCGTGCGCGTGCGGCATACAAGCTCTCTGAAATTGATGAGCAAGATCACCTCATTAAGGCCGGGATGACCGTAGTCGATTTAGGGAGCGCCCCTGGCAGTTGGAGTCAATACGTTCGTAATCGTTTAGTGCAACTTCGTAAGCAACCTACGCCTGAGAACGCCGGTAAGCCCGATGGTTGCATCATCGCAATCGATCTTCTGCCCATGGAGCCCATTGCGGACGTTACCTTCATTCAGGGGGATTTTCGGGAGGATGAGGGCTTGCGTGCATTAGAGGCTGCATTGCCTCCAGAGGCAAAAGGCAAAGTCGATCTAGTGCTATCGGATATGGCACCCAACCTTTCTGGAGTTGGCGTTGCCGATGCGGCACGGATGGCCAATCTCGCTGAACTTGCCCTGGAGTTTGCAAAAGAGCACCTTAAGCCCGATGGAGCCTTGTTGATTAAGTGTTTTCATGGCAGCGGTTACAGTCAAATAGTTGAGGCATTTAAGGGGGCATTTAAGACCGTTTCCCCCCGAAAACCAAAGGCCTCACGGGATAAATCCGCTGAGACCTTTCTGCTGGGACGCTATTTAAAGTAGGGCAAAACGCACAGATGGCCCTGAAAACATAGAAAACCCAGCTTTTTTAGGATAAATTAGGCCTCCAACCCTTGAATTTCAACGGGAGTAGAATCAAATACATAGGGTGCGGTTTGGTTCTAAACCCGATAACTCCCGGATTGATCCGGCAAAGGTGTATTTTGAATAACAATATGTTCCAAAAAGTGGGTGTATGGCTCATCGTGGGCCTGGTTCTATTCACTGTGTTTAAACAGTTTGATAAGCCACGGACTCAAGATCAGGTCACGTATTCCCAATTTATGGATGACGCCAAGGCTGGCAAGATTAAGCGCGTGGATGTGCAAGGCCGTACCTTGCAGATCACCCCAGTGGATGGCAACAAATACTCGATCATCTCCCCAGGCGATATCTGGATGGTGGGTGATCTCATGAAATACGGTGTTCAGGTTACAGGTAAGACCGAAGACGAACCCAATTTATTGGTATCGGCGCTCTATTACTTAGGCCCCACTTTATTAATCATTGGTTTTTGGTTCTTCATGATGCGCCAGATGCAAGGTGGCGGTAAGGGTGGTGCATTCTCCTTTGGTAAATCCAAGGCACGTTTGATTGATGAGAACAGTAACTCAGTGACCTTTGCCGATGTGGCAGGTTGCGATGAAGCCAAAGAAGAAGTATTTGAGATTGTCGACTTCCTCAAGGATCCTCAAAAGTTCCAGAAGCTTGGTGGTCGCATTCCACACGGCGTACTCTTAGTCGGTCCTCCCGGAACCGGTAAGACCTTATTGGCCCGTGCAATAGCAGGCGAAGCAAAAGTACCATTTTTCTCGATCTCCGGTTCAGATTTCGTTGAGATGTTCGTGGGTGTGGGCGCTGCGCGCGTGCGCGATATGTTTGAGAACGCCAAAAAGCACGCACCATGCATCATCTTTATCGATGAGATCGATGCGGTCGGTCGTCACCGCGGCGCAGGAATGGGCGGCGGTAACGATGAGCGCGAGCAAACCTTGAACCAGATGCTCGTGGAGATGGATGGTTTTGAGACCAATAGCGGTGTGATTGTGATTGCTGCAACCAACCGTTCGGATGTTCTTGATCGCGCTTTACTGCGCCCCGGTCGTTTTGACCGCCAAGTGCATGTCGGTTTACCTGACATTCGTGGTCGTGAGCAAATTCTGCGCGTACACATGCGCAAAGTACCGATTAATGCGGATGTTGATCCTGCGGTCTTGGCTCGCGGTACTCCAGGGTTCTCAGGTGCTGATCTTGCCAACTTGGTGAATGAAGCCGCTTTATTTGCAGCTCGGCGTAGCAAGCGGGCAGTGGATATGCAAGACTTTGAGGATGCCAAGGACAAGATCTATATGGGTCCTGAGCGCAAGTCTGCGGTGATGCGCGAGGAAGAGCGTCGCAATACGGCGTATCACGAGTCGGGTCATGCAGTGGTTGCAAAGATGCTGCCAAAGGCTGACCCAGTGCATAAGGTCACTATCATGCCGCGCGGTATGGCCCTCGGTGTGACCTGGCAGTTGCCTGAGTTTGATCGGGTGAACCTTTACAAAGATCGCATGCTTGAAGAGTTAGCTATCTTGTTTGGTGGCCGTGCTGCTGAAGAGGTGTTCTTGGGCTCGATGAGTACTGGTGCATCGAACGACTTTGAGCGTGCCACCAAAATGGCCCGCGATATGGTGACCCGGTATGGTATGAGCGATAGCTTGGGCACGATGGTGTATGTCGATACTGAGCAAGACAGCATGTTTGGTCGGATGAACAATAAGACCGTATCTGAGCTTACCCAACAAAAGGTGGATGCTGAGATTCGGACTTTGATTGATAGTCAATACGCGCTCGCGAAGAAAATCTTGGAAGAGAACCGTGACAAGGTAGAAGCCATGGTCACCGCACTCTTAGATTGGGAGACGATTGATTCTGAGCAGATCAATGACATCATGGCGGGGCGTCCACCGAAGCCACCAAAGCCAGTGACGGCCACCGCGTTTGGTAATTCCGCTGGTGGTACCCAGGGTCCTGCAGCAGGTAGCGCACCCGCAACCGCGTAAGCATGTCGTATCCATCACCGCCCGTGGCATGGCGCTGCGGGCGTTTTCTTTTTGAGTTCCCCTCGGATCAATACAAACGTCCATTGGTGATGGGCATCCTCAATGCCACGCCGGATTCATTCTCGGATGGTGGGCGTTTTTATCAGCGAGATGCAGGTCTCGTACAGGCCGAGAAAATGCTTGCCGCTGGTGTTGACATCATCGATATTGGCGGTGAGTCTACCCGACCCGGAGCCGAACCGGTCTCCTTGCAAGAAGAACTCGATCGAGTCCTACCAGTCATCGAAGCACTCAAGGACTGTGGAGTTGCTCTATCGATTGATACCTATAAGCCCCAAACCATGCAAGCTGCACTTGCCATGGGCGTTGATTGTGTCAATGACATTTGGGCATTGCGACAAGAGGGTGCAGTAGATGTCGTGAGGTCAATCCAATGTGGCATCGTATTGATGCACATGCAGCGCGATCCTCAAACCATGCAATTTGATCCCAACTACGAACACGTGGTTCAAGAGGTGCAGGCATTCCTATTAGAGCGTGCCGCGGTCATTGAGGAGGCGGGGATTGATTCGCAACGCATTGCTATTGATCCTGGATTTGGCTTTGGTAAAAGTCTGGAGCATAACTATCAGTTATTGGCACACATGAGCGCATTCACAGAGCATGGTTACCTAGTCTTGGCAGGCCTATCGCGCAAGTCGATGTTAGGCAAAGTTACTGATTTGGAAGTGGGCGAGCGTCTCATTCCAAGTATTGCTGCGGCGATACTGGCGGTCGAGCGCGGTGCCATGATTGTGCGTACCCATGATGTGCCGGAGACCGTCAGCGCTCTCCAGATTTGGCAAGCCATGCGAGAGCAAAGTACCTAAGTTTTATAATGAACCATGACTAAAAAATATTTTGGGACCGATGGCATCCGGGGTGAGGTTGGTGTGCCACCCATTGTTCCCGAGTTCATGTTGCGCTTAGGTTATGCCGCCGGTATGGTACTTAAACGCCATGGCAAACCGAATGAGCGTCAACGCATCCTAATTGGAAAAGACACGCGGGTCTCAGGCTATCTACTAGAAGCGGCCCTTGAGTCTGGATTCTCGGCCGCAGGCGTTGATGTGACCTTGTGTGGGCCGATGCCCACTCCAGGAGTGGCCTATCTCACCAAAGCACTGCGCTTATCTGCCGGTGTGGTGATTTCTGCTTCGCATAATCTGTACCAAGACAACGGGATTAAGTTCTTTAATGGTAAGGGTGATAAGTTCTCCGATGCGATCGAGCTTGAGATTGAAGCAGAGCTCGAAAAACCCATGGGCTGTGTCAGCTCCGACAAAATTGGTAAGGCATTTCGCTTAGATGATGCGGCAGGGCGCTATATTGAGTTCTGCAAATCCACTTTTCCACAAGACCTTAATCTCAAAGGATTAAAGATTGTGTTGGATTGCGCCAATGGTGCTGCCTACCACACCGCACCGCCAGTGTTTCATGAGCTGGGCGCTGAGGTGATTGCGATTGGGGTCGAGCCTAATGGGAAGAACATTAACGATCATTGCGG
>CANHDS010000039.1 GCA_947459465.1 Burkholderiaceae bacterium
GCTTGATCTCGCGAGAGTGTTGGTAATGTTCCAGTTAGAACAAAGGTTTTGCCACTCAGATCAACGGTGGTAATTCTTTCCTCTTTTTGAAACTCAATTCCAGATGCCAGTAGTTGCTCAATGACCTCACGATTATGGGGTTCTGACATAAAACTTACGATTGAATCTGCCACTACTGGTCCAACATCATTGACCATTAGTAATTCATCCATTTTTGCATCCATTAAGGTGTGAACGTCGCCAAAATGTTTCGCAAGATCTTTGGCGGTACTTTCTCCGACATGACGAATACCCAAGCCAAAGATAAATCGTGCCAGAGTAGTTTTCTTCGAGAGAGCAATAGATCGTAGGAGATTATCGGCAGACTTCTCCCCCATGCGCTCCATATTAACCAGAGCCGTAAATCCTAAATGATAGAGATCGGCTGGGGTGCGAACCAGGTTCAGATCAACCAATTGATCCACAATTTTGTCACCTAAGCCCTCAATATCCATGGCACGGCGTTGTGCAAAATGTAGAAGTGCTTGCTTGCGTTGTGCCGCACAAAATAAACCACCGCTACAACGTGCAACCGCTTCATCGGATAAGCGCTCAATATGAGACTCGCACACTGGACAATGGGTCGGCATGACAAATACTTGGGTGTTAGATGGTCTGCGATCTAAAACTACGGATACAACTTCCGGTATCACATCACCTGCTCGGCGAACAACCACCGTATCACCAATTCGCACGTCTTTGCGTCGAACTTCATCCTCGTTGTGCAAAGTTGCATTGGTTACCGTGACGCCCCCCACCAAAACCGGTGCTAAGCGTGCAACGGGTGTAATGGCGCCAGTTCTGCCTACTTGCACATCAATTCCAAGAACCGTGGTAATTTCTTCTTGAGCAGGATATTTATGTGCGATTGCAAAGCGGGGCGCGCGCGACACATACCCCAGTTGCTGTTGCTCTGCAAAGGAGTTCACTTTATACACCACGCCATCAATCTCATACAGTAACTGTTGACGTCTGGTAGCAATCTCAGTGTAGAACTTCATTAAGCCCGCAAGCGAATTCACTACGGTTCGCTCACGGCAAACCGGCAAACCAAGGGCTTGGTATTGATTGAGTAACTCACTGTGAGTGGCGGGGAGCCACTGTATTGGTTCTAGAGCACCTAAGCCATAGGCAAAGAAGCTTAAGGGCCGTTTTGCAGTTATCTTTGAATCAAGTTGACGCAAACTTCCAGCAGCAGCATTACGAGGGTTGGCAAATTCCTTTTCACCATTTGCTGCAGCGATTTTATTCATCTTCTCAAAATCGGCTCGATGCATAAACACTTCGCCACGAATCTCGATAACCTTTGGAAAATTAGAGCCCTGTAAACGTAAAGGGATTGCCCGAATCGTTCGGATATTACTGGTCACATCCTCGCCGCTTGCACCGTCGCCGCGGGTTGCTGCCTGAACCAGGATGCCATTTTCATAACGTAATGAAATTGCCAAGCCATCAAACTTCAGCTCACATGCATATTCCACATGATCTAGACCCAAGCCCTCACGACAACGTCGATCAAAGTTAATTAGCTCAGGCTCTTCAAAGGCATTGTTTAGTGAGAGCATTGGAACCGAATGCTTGATTTCCATAAATGCTTTGAGAGGGGCGCCTCCAACTCGTTGCGAGATGGAATCAGGGGTCACCCAATCCGGGTGTTGGGTCTCAAGATCTAATAGCTCTCGATACAAACGGTCATATTCCGCATCAGGAACTAGGGGCTGGTCTAAGACGTAATAGGCATGCTCGAGTCGGGCGAGCTCTTGTTGCAAATCGTGATAACGATCCGCAGCCGAGGATCTATATTGACTCACGATCTAGTCCTAGGAAAATAAACGAAGTGCTGTGCTTGACCCTGCGGGTATCCCTGCTTTATCCAGCTGAGCATAGAGAGAGTCAAGTTGCTGACGAATCACAAACACCGAGTTCTCAGTCAAATGAACACCATTGTCATCAACCAATCGTCCTTGCAAGGCTTGCGCCACATCGGCAGCTTCATTGAGCATGAGTTCAAAGGGTCGTAAATGCTGTGCGACCGCAGGTACCTCCAATAGAAAAGTAATTTGCCCAATTGGTGCTTGCCGATCAAATGTACCCGTTCGAAATACCGGCTTACCATCCACTGCATATTCAAATGAATACCCCTCGGGGACCAAGCGATAACCCCTTTGATTGAGGGTGGACTCAATATGTGGCCAAGACCATGTTTGCTGATCAAACACAATGTTCATTCCCAACAAAATATCGCTTTGAGCAGCGAGGGCATCCAACTCCTTCGCACTATCAAGCATGGCATTCACGGCTGGCATATCAATTTGGGCATCCAATGTTTCTGCCAAGGTCTGAACACGGGAACAAAAATCTGATAACTCAAGAACCCCAATGGGGCCCCGTCGACTGGCTAGCTGAACCGCAAGTTGGATCTCCAGGTACATATGATTCGCTTCAAGGCCCTCCCAAACACCCTCATTTATACCGGTGGCATGCAACCCATCTACCATCCATGCGATTGGAAGATCAGCCCATGATTTGAGAGCTTCTAGGATCTCTACTCCAGAGATGGCTTGGTTAAAACGCAAAGCAATCACACAATCAATTCGGGGATCAATTGTTTGGGATGCTGGTTGTTGGTTTAATGTATTTGTAAAAACAGCTGGTGGATCGATCGGCTCGTTATTAGAGGCATTGGAACTTGGCTCAACAGGCTCCTCGATGGCTTTCGATTTTGCACTGGCATTTCGAAGGTTATAGATCACTACCCAAATTAAGAATAGAACCCCAACCGCTCCAAGGGCTAGTTGAAGTTCAGACAAACCCAATTGGGCTGCGAACTTTTCAAGCGGCATTAAGCCGCCTCCACCATCGAAACAGCCGATGCAATATCAACAGCAACAATCCGCGATACGCCTTGTTCCTGCATCGTAACGCCAATCAATTGGGTAGCAATTTCCATGGTGATTTTATTGTGTGAAATAAAGACGAATTGAGTTTTATCCGACATTCTCGACACCATCTCAGAATAGCGCATCGTATTAGCATCATCAAGGGGGGCGTCCACTTCATCTAGCAAGCAAAATGGTGCTGGATTTAGTAAGAATAGGGAGAAAACCAGCGCAATGGCGGTCAAGGCTTTTTCACCACCAGAGAGCAGGTGAATTGTGCTGTTTTTCTTACCTGGAGGTTGCGCCATAACCTGCACACCTGCATCCAAAATCTCTTCACCGGTCATGACCAATTGAGCATGGCCACCACCAAATAGTTCGGGGAATAGTCTACCGAAATGAGTATTAACCTGATCAAAGGTACCTTGTAGTAAATCACGCGTTTCGGCATCAATCTTTGCAATCGCATCGGTTAATGTCTGAATCGCCTCATTCAAATCAGCCGATTGGGCATCTAAGAACGATTTGCGCTCTCGGCTACTTGATAACTCCTCAAGAGCGGCCATATTCACTGGTCCGAGAGATTGAATCTCATTGTTTAGGCGAGTAACCTCACCTTGCAAACTACTCGCGCGTAAATCAGGGCTGTAGCGCTCAGCAAGAGCTTGGTAATCTGCCTGATCATCATTTAATAGAGTTGTAAATTGCTCATAACTCAGGCGGGCTGCTTGCTCGCGCAGTTGGAGATCGACGACTCGGTCGCGCATTGGCTGCAGAGTTTGCTCAAGCATTAAACGTGCTTCATCAGCCTGACGTAACTGATGCTGCATCGCCTCTTGCTCTGTTCTAGCCTGCGCTAACGAAGCCTCGCGCTCAGAACGGGTGACCAAGAGGCTTTGTAATTTATCCTGTGCAGCTTTATCGCTCAAAGTCTTCAACTCGCTTTGATTGGCATCAAACCGATCTTGCAGCTCCATGATTTGAGTTCTAGCGGTACTTTGATCACGCTGCAGATCATTGATGCGTTGTTGTAAGGAGCGGGTATTAAATGCGGCTTCTTGGGCAGTCATTTCTGCTTGACGCAAAGCAAGGCGTAATTGCTCGCGCGCGGCACTAGCTTGCTCTAAATCATTCTGAGCGGTTGAAAGCTGAGCTTCCAAAGCTACTTTTTGAGCATTCGCATCACGGAGCTGCCCTTCTGTTTGGGTCTTCGCCTCTGAAATACTCTTCAACTGTTGATTAATTTCCGATAACTCAGAATCGATTTGTGCAGCCCGAGCGCTGTACTGCTCTTTGGCTTGCACTAGCTGCATTTTTTCAACTTCAAAGGTGTGCGCTTCCTGAACAGCTTGTTCAGCTACAACTCGCGATTGATCAGCAGCAGCAAGTGCAGCCTGATAGTTCGCATTAGCTTGCTCAAGTTCGCTTTGTGCCTCACTCTGAATCAACTGCTGTGCCTTCAGTTGTTTCTCAAGACTTGCCATCTCCTGTGCACGAGCCAACATTCCCGCCTGCTCAGAGTCCGGTGCATACAACTGGACTCCAGCGCGTGTAACCAAATGGCCTTGTGCGGTGACCAAAGCAGCGCCACGGGTGAGTTGTGTGCGACGCCGTAAAGCATCCTCAAGCGTATCAGCGATATAAATATTGCTCAACCACTCTTGCAAAACATTAGCAATCACACCGGATGCCTGCACACGTGAGATGAATGGCACAAATCCGGATGGCACTTTGCTCTCTCCAGATTCCAAATCATCCGTTAACAAAATGGCCAGGCGACTTGGTGGGGCCTCCCTAGCAAGACTTAAGGTCTCATTGAGACTCTTGCCTGTTAATGCAGCTAGGCGTTCACGCAAAACCGATTCAAGAGCAGGTTCCCACCCTTTTTCAACTTTGAGCTCTTGCCATAAGCGTTTACTTTCTTTTAAACCTTTGCTTTCCAACCAGGGGCCAATCTTGCCTTGTGCTTGAACGCTTGCTTGTAAAGCAGTTAGTGCGCTGAGTTTAGCCTCACTTTGTTGCACATCGTGATTAGCCTTTTGAACCTGATCTAATGCAGTTTGACGCTTTGCGTCTGTAGCAGGAACGTGTTCTTGATTGTGAAGTGCTTTTGTTTTTGCCTCATCCGCTTTACGTTGAGCCATGATGTGACGATCCGTAGCCATCTGCAAGGCCTGATCATCGGGCTTACGCATCGTCGATAACTCATCGCGTAACCGACTTGAGCGTAATGTCGCGTCTTCAAATTGTGCTGCGCTAGCTTTGAGCCGCTCTTGCAAACTTACGAGCCGTTGCTCTATTGAGGCCAAACTAGAACGGGCGACATCCAGTGCTTGCGTCGCCCCCTGAAAGTGCTCATCATGGCCAGGTACTTGAGTTTGAAGGGCCTGAAACTCGGCTTGAAGTTGTGCTTCGTTTTCATTAGCAACCCGAAACTCCTGTTCGGCTTGGCGCTGTGCCTGAGCTGCTTCTTTCTCTTGCGTAGTCCAACGATCGAGCTGCGCTTGTAAATCAGCAACTTGGTCATTAAGGCGCTGACGCGATTCGTGAACGTATTTAATCTCGGCTTCAACCTGACTGATTTCAGCATTGGTTTCATAGAGATCCCCTTGCGCTTTTGAAACCACATCCTGAAGAGCGTACTGCTGAGTACGCATCGTCTCTAGCTCCGACTCTGCGTGGCGTAATTTAGCGGTTTCTCCCTCAAGCTTTACCTGGGTTTCGCGAATCGAGTTTGCGTGTTTCTCTTGCTCTTTCCCAGATTCAGTTTGTTTTACAAACCACAACAATTGCTGTTGCGATTTCATTTGGGTAAGAAGTTCATTATGGCGACTGGCAACTTCAGCCTGAGCTTCTAGACGTGCTAACTGCTGTTCTAGCTCCCGCAAAATGTCCTGTACGCGAACGAGATTCTCTTGAGTATCCTCTAAGCGAGCAGCAGTTTCTTTACGACGCTCTTTGTATTTGGATACGCCAGCGGCCTCCTCCAAAAACACACGCAATTCCTCGGGCTTTGATTCGAGAATTCGGGAGATGGTGCCTTGGCCAATAATTGCGTAGGCACGAGGACCAAGACCCGTTCCCAGGAAAATATCCTGAACGTCTTTACGACGTACGACTTGATTGTTAATGTAGTAACTCGAATTGCCATCACGAGTTAAAACACGCTTAACCGAGAGTTCAGAAAAACTAGACCATTGACCTTGTGCCC
>CANHDS010000040.1 GCA_947459465.1 Burkholderiaceae bacterium
AGCCGCCACCCTTAGCTGCACAAATCACTTCGAGATCATCGCCTGGCACAATTTCATAGTGAATGACCGCAGGCGTGTTATCACCCGTGTTCTTGCGCTTACCAGCCGGGTCAGTTAACACTGAGCCACGCAGAGGATTGTCGGGGTTCATGTAGGCACGCCGCACACCTTCATTCACCATATCTGCAACACTCATGGTGGCACCACTCCAATTGATGTTCATGCCTACCTTGAGAAAGACCACCGCGATTCCAGTGTCCTGACAGATCGGTCGTTTACCCTCCGCACACATTTTGCTATTGGTCAAAATTTGTGCAATGGCATCTTTTGCCGCTGGACCTTGCTCGAGTTCGTAAGCGCGTCCCATCGCTTGAATAAAATCCCGAGGATGGTAGTAGGAAATAAACTGGAAAGCGTCCGCAATGCTTTGAATCAGGTCGTCTTGGCGTATTGTAGGCATAGGAATATTTCAATAAGTGGAATGAAATAGGCATTTTAAGGGTTTGCCATAAGGCAAATCAGGACTTAATTCACTTATCGTCATATGAAATGATAGACCGATTGTTTGTTGTGTTGTCACTATAAGTTCGAAGAGAGGGTGTTATTAGTATGGAACCGCTAATGCAAGAAAACCGGATTTTTAATCCACCTGCTGATTTTGTAAAAAACGCCGCCATTTCAGGAATGGATGCTTACAAAAAGCTGTGTGCTGAGGCTGAGAAAGATTACGAGGGATTTTGGGGGCGCTTAGCCAAAGAAAATCTTTATTGGAAGCAGGTGTTCACGAAAGTACTCGACGAGTCCAAAGCACCTTTTTATAAATGGTTTGAAGATGGCACTACTAATGCTTCCTACAACTGCCTTGATCGTAATTTGCAAAATGGCAATTCTAATAAAACTGCAATCATTTTTGAGTCGGATGATGGCAAGGTAACGAAGGTCACGTATCAAGAGTTACATGATCGCGTTTGTCAATTAGCGAATGCGTTGCGTAAACGCGGAATCAAGAAGGGTGATCGCGTCATCATCTACATGCCAATGTCGGTCGAGGGCGTGATTGCAATGCAAGCCTGTGCCCGCATTGGTGCTACACACTCCGTGGTGTTTGGAGGCTTCTCCGCAAAATCCTTGCAAGAGCGCATTATTGATGCGGGAGCGGTTGCTGTTGTTACGGCCGACGAACAAATGCGCGGTGGTAAAGCCTTGCCTCTAAAAACGATTGTTGATGAGGCTTTAGCGCTTGGCGGTTGCGAGAACATTAAAAACGTGATCATCTACAAGCGTACGGGCGGCAATATTCCCTTTAAGGCGGGCCTTGACTCTTGGATGCATGACATAACTGCGAGTGAGGCAAAAACCTGCGATCCAGAATGGGTGAGCGCTGAGCATCCTTTATTTATTTTGTACACCTCAGGATCAACTGGTAAACCAAAGGGCGTTCAACACTCGACCGGTGGATATCTCTTGTGGGCGACGCTCACCATGAAATGGACTTTTGATATCAAACCTAGCGATATCTTTTGGTGTACGGCGGACATTGGTTGGGTCACTGGGCACTCCTACATTGCTTATGGACCATTGGCAGTCGGTGGCACACAAATCGTATTTGAGGGTGTGCCCACGTTCCCGAATGCTGGCCGCTTTTGGGAGATGATCCAGAAACACAAAGCCACGATTTTCTATACCGCACCCACCGCGATTCGTTCTTTGATTAAGGCATCGAATACGGATCCAAGTGTGCATCCTAAAAATTACGATCTCAGTTCATTACGTCTCTTGGGATCGGTGGGTGAGCCGATTAATCCAGAGGCATGGATGTGGTATTACGAGAACATTGGCGGCTCACGATGCCCAATTGCCGATACGTTCTGGCAAACCGAAACCGGTGGTCATATGATTAGCCCATTGCCTGGAGCAACGCCCATGGTTCCCGGCTCTTGCACCTTGCCATTGCCTGGCATCATGGCCGCGATCGTGGATGAAACCGGTAACGATATGCCAAACGGTCAGGGCGGTATTTTGGTGGTGAAGCGTCCTTGGCCATCGATGATTCGGACGATTTGGGGCGATCCCGATCGCTTTGTGAAAGCCTATTTCCCAGACGAGTTCGGTCGCAAACTTTACTTAGCCGGTGATGGCGCGATTCGGAATAAAGATACCGGCTACTTCACCATTACTGGCCGTATCGATGACGTTCTGAACGTTTCAGGTCATCGCATGGGCACGATGGAAATTGAGTCGACCCTGGTTGCCAATCCGCTAGTCGCCGAAGCTGCTGTTGTAGGGCGCCCGGATGACATGACCGGCGAAGCAATTTGCGCGTTCGTGGTTCTTAAAGGCAAACGTCCCGAAGGAGAAGAGGCTAAGAAGATTGCAACCGAGTTGCGTAATTGGGTGGCTAAGGAAATTGGTCCTATTGCGAAACCGAAGGATGTGCGCTTTGGTGATAACTTGCCAAAGACACGTTCTGGAAAGATTATGCGCAGACTCTTACGTGTGATCGCCAAGGGCGAGGACATTACGCAGGACACCTCGACGCTTGAGAATCCAGCGATCTTGGAGCAACTCAAGAAGTCACTATAAGCATCTCAAGAGCAACAGAAATCATCCACTACTCTTCGAACCGTATAATGAACGGTTTCGGAGAGGTGGATGAGCGGTTTAAGTCGCACGCCTGGAAAGCGTGTGTAGGTTAATAGCCTACCGCGGGTTCGAATCCCGCCCTCTCCGCCATTTGGTAAATATTGGGTAAGACGTACAAATCGGTATTTACTAGTCAGGCCAATCCGTTAAATTATCTGTATGGGTCCTCATATGAATATAAAACACCTTGGCGAAGAGATTCAAAGACTGTCGGTCTTATTTGTGTATTTCTCCATTTGGTTTTGCGCATTGGCATTCTTGAGTTACTCCGTGTTGCGCTATGAGGGAATTCCGTACGCTCATATTGGATTTGCATTAGTTAAAGCTTTTTTATGCGCCAAGTTCATGCTCATGGGTCAGGTACTTTATCCCATCCAGAGCAATCGCGATAAGCCGCTCATTGGGCACATCCTGCTGCGCTCAATTGTCTATGTAGGCGTCGTTATTTTGTTGAGTGCTATCGAATCCGGGCTAGAGGGTTGGATCCATCACCGAGGATTTATTAGCTCTTTAGCTAATTTCGGAAATGGTGACCCCATTCATATACTGGCACTCAGTTTGATTTATTGGTTAATTGTGCTGCCTTATCTTACATTTATGTGCTTGCAATCAATCATAGGTTCGCCGGAGATGAAAAAGATTTTTTGGGGTTAACTTTAAATCGATGCGATTGTCCAATAACCGACCCCTCCGCATCACTCTAACGTTCAGTGTGGTACTGGCAATTTTGGCCAGTTTATTTTGGATTATTGGCGTTACGTGGGCACCCTCATGGATTAAAAAACAAGTTGAAGAGTACAGCCAGAAACTCGGCTATGCCATTCAGATTCAAGCGATTACCGTTAAACCCTTTCTATTAACTGCTCAGGTAGAGGGTCTGCGCCTTCAGCAAATTCAAGGTAAGCAATTATTTGGATTAGATGCTGGCCAGATTCGCTTGGATTGGAGCAAATTAATTACTGGTGAGTTAGGGGTTCGTGATCTGCAGCTCACAAATCCATCCATCTTGGTCGAGCGTGCAGAGGGCGATGGATCGAAATGGAACTGGATACAACTCATTGAGACCATCAATGCACAAAAACCTGCATCATCTTCGACCAAACCGAAGGCAATCAAAGTATCAGTCGATCAATTCAGAATTCAAGGGGCGCGCCTTCAATTTCGGGATGGGCAAACGAAGTTTACAGATGATCTAGGACCGTTTTCTCTTAATCTCAAACAACTGAGTAATTATCGAAAAGCATCGGATGAGCCTGGTATGGAGGGTTTATATGAGCTCGATTTAGGCAAAGTTGATTTACTGATCCCCTCGCTTAATAAGATGGTGGTGTTTGAGAAGGTTCAGGCATCTGGGGGGATTAGCAGTCCAGAGCCTGATCGACTTGAAGCGAAGTTAAATCTCAAATTAGATGCAGGCATATTGGACTTCTTATTGAATTTGGAGCCCAAACAAGATTTAATCAAGGTCGATGTAGCCATCGATAATTTCTCTGTCGCCCCAATCATTACTTTATTGCCAGCCAATAATCCATTGCAGACAAACTCAGGAATCATGGCAGGTAAATTGCAATACCAAACTCGCCAAGGGCTTTGGTCAGTTGAAGGTGATCTAGGTTTGATGGATATAGAAATTACAGAAGGTAAGCCCAGACAGCCTTTCATGAAATGGCGGCAGGCCGATCTCAAGCAAATTGATCTTCGTAAATTAGCGAGTGGTAAATCATCGCTTACGATCGATGAGATCGTATTTGATCAGCCCGACTTTAAGTTTGAACTTGATGAGCAGGGGTTCTCGAATATTCGCCGGATGTTCGCTAAACCAACTTCGACCTCAGTTACTGCGTCATCAAGTGCTGCGGTAGAGGCAAAACCATCAAATTTTGAGCTCGATATTAAAGCGATTAAATTGCGAAACGGTATTGTGCATTTTGCTGATTTGGCGGTAGTTCCACAATTACAAACCGATATTCGTAAGCTCAATGGCTCATTGCTCGGGGTTAGTAATGTTCCGGGTCGTTATGCCGCAATCGCTCTTGACGGATTGATTGCAGACCGAGGTAGCTTTCGTGCCAAAGGTCAGGCTGCATTTGAGGATCCGCGGCGCAATCATGATGTGTTATTTGAGTTTAAGAATGTTCCCCTGAAAACCGCCAATGCCTATTTCATGAAATATGCCGGTTATGCAATTCAAGATGGCCGTCTGGATCTGATGCTGAACTACAGAGCAAAAGATGCAGAGCTAGTTGGGCAGAATCGTTTTGTTATCAAAGATATTGAACTTGGAGAGGAGGTCCCTAATTTTCAAGGTCGGCGCTTACCATTGCGCTTAGCGATTGCATTACTAGAAGATTCTGACAACATTATTGATATTTCATTGGGCATAAAAGGAAATGTTGATTCCCCAGAGTTCTCGGCAGCAGGTCTAGTTTGGCAAGCGATTCGAACGGTGTTAACCAATATCGTGACGGCGCCGTTTCGAGCGTTGGCTTCATTATTGGGGCTTCAAAGTGATACGCCGATTCATGCGGTGTTAGGTGAGAGTAGCTACTTGCCGGTTGATCAAGAGAAGCTCGACAAATTGGCAGGCGTCTTAGCGAAACGTCCCCATGCCACGATTGAGTTTATCGGGGCCTATGATCCGAATGCCGATAAAGCAGCCTTGGCGAGAGCGCGCGCTGATCGCGCCATATTGAATGCAGCCGGATTTAAATTGAGTCCCCAGGAGCCGCTCCCAATGCCGAGTCTCTCAGACCCTCGAGTTCAGTCTGGAGTGAAATCTGCCTATGGGCAACAAGTCGGCCGCATTAAGTTGGCACAGCGTTTGATTTCCCTTCCAGACAATGAGGCACGCTATCAGCAACTCCGTAATGAGCTGATTCAAAGCTATGTCGTGAGTGAGGCAGAGTTATTGCAACTGGCAAGTGCTCGTGCCAATCGTGCCAAAGAGCTCATGGTTGCTCAGCAGCCTAATTTAGCGGAACGGATTAATATAGGAGCATCTAAGACAGTGAACGCCGATCAGGAGGGTATTCCACTGGGCGTTTCCTTGGGTAGCAAAAAATAACAAGATCAAAGTACATCTATTTTTGAATTAATAAGCCCCGTCTCATTTATTGCCGCTTGCTCCATTGTCTTGGTGGCGTACTTCATTTTTGGTGTAACCGGATTTGGGTCTTCGATTATTTCTGTGCCGGTCCTGGTATTGTTCTTTCCCTTACAAGTGGTCGTACCCATCATGGTGATTCTTGACCTTTGTGCGGCATTCTACTTGGGCACAAAGTCTTTCGATGCAGCTGATAAAAAAGAGCTTACTTGGCTTTTGCCTTTTAGTTTCATTGGAATGGTGATTGGTATCACCTTGCTACTAAAGGCTCCACCCGAACCCTTACTAATGACTTTGGGCGCGTTTGCAGCGTTTAATGGCTTACGTGTTTTGACCAAGAAAAAATCGGCTCCACTGCGCATCATTTCTCAGTATTGG
>CANHDS010000041.1 GCA_947459465.1 Burkholderiaceae bacterium
AACGACCCTGCCCGCAGTGACATCGAGGCAAGGAATGATCCGTTTGGTAAGCATCGTTTGCTACTTGGCTTTACTGAGTTGATCGGCGTACTGTTGTGCCTCAGTTAGATCAATATCACCGTTGTAAATCGAGCGACCCGCAATGACACCCATCACACCCTCGTCCTCGACTGCACACAAGGCTTGAATATCCTTCTTGCTCGAGAGTCCGCCGCTCGCAATCACGGGAATACGAACCGATTGTGCAAGCTTGACAGTCGCCTCTAAATTGATACCCTTGAGCATGCCATCACGCCCGATATCGGTGTAGATAATGGCTTCGGCGCCATAGTCTTCAAACTTTTTCGCAAGATCAATCACCTCGTGGCCGGTTAATTTACTCCAACCATCGGTCGCGACCTTGCCGTCTTTCGCATCCAAGCCCACCATGATGTGGCCTGCAAATGCAGTACAGGCATCTTGTAAAAATCCAGGGTTCTTGACTGCTGCAGTGCCAATAATGATGGTGCTAATGCCATCGTCAAGTAGGCGCTCAATGGTTTCAAGATCACGTATGCCACCACCCAGCTGCACCGGAATGTCATCGCCTACTGCTTTAAGAATCGATTTGATTGCAGCCTCGTTCTTGGGCTTGCCAGCAAATGCGCCATTAAGATCAACCAAATGTAAACGACGCGCGCCTTTACTCAACCAGTGCTTGGCCATCGCCGCAGGATCTTCTGAGAACACGGTGCTCCGCTTCATATCACCTTGCTCAAGACGCACACAGTGTCCGTCTTTAATATCAATGGCAGGTATTAACAACATAAGATCATGGTCTTGAAATTAATCAGGGTCGCCAAGCGACAAAGTTTTGATAGAGCTTAAGTCCGTATTGAGCACTTTTCTCGGGATGGAACTGGGTAGCAAAAATAGTATCGCGAGCCACGGCCGATGTAAACCACCCACCGTAATTCGTTGATCCTACAGTATCTTCTACGCTACTCACCTCAACATAATAACTATGCACGAAGTAAAAACTCGTCATGTCGGGGATGCCGTGCCACATCGGATGATCACGGTCTTGGCGAACCTGGTTCCATCCCATGTGCGGGATCTTAAACTCCGACCCATCCTCTTGCGTGCCCGACAAATGAAAGCGCTTGACCTTCCCTGGCATTAAGGCAAGGCACGCCGTATTCGTCGTTACTCCTGGTTTACGCTCTTCACTTTCTTCAAAGAGCATTTGCTCGCCTACACAAATACCAAAAAGTGGCTTCTCACGCACTGACTGAATCACTGCATCCATGAGGCCTGAGGAACGTAACTGCTTCATACAATCGGGCATCGCGCCCTGCCCAGGTAAGACCACACGGTCTGAGCGCAAGATCTCAGCGGGATCGCTAGCAATCGTAATCTTGCTCTCGGGAGCCACATGTTGCAAGGCCTGTGAAACCGAGCGCAAATTACCCATTCCGTAATCAACAATAGCGATGTGCATCGCGATCTCAATAATCTCGTTGGTAAAAGAAGTGTGTCTTACAAACTTCCCTTGGTAGATGGCACCGCATGGGGCGAACGTGGATCAATACTCAAGGCCATGCGCAGTGCACGTCCAAAGGCCTTAAATACGGTCTCAATTTGGTGATGGGCATTGACACCCCGAATGTTATCGATGTGTAAGGTAACGCCCGCGTGGTTTACAAAGCCACGAAAGAACTCAATACTTAAATCCACATCAAAGTCTCCCACCCGCGCACGGGTAAAGGGTACATTGAACTCCAAACCTGGGCGACCAGAGAAATCAATTACAACGCGTGACAAGGTCTCATCGAGTGGCACATAAGAGTGGCCATAACGGGTAATACCCGCTTTATCACCAACCGCTTTAGCAATTGCCTGACCCAAGGTGATACCGACATCCTCCACAGTGTGGTGATCGTCGATGTGAGTGTCGCCTTTTGCGTGCACCTTGAGATCGATCATGCCGTGACGAGCAATTTGATCGAGCATATGATCTAAAAACGGTACACCGGAGTTCAAATCCGCTTTGCCGGTACCATCCAAGTTCAAAGTAATTTGGATCTTGGTCTCTGAGGTATTACGACTGACATCTGCTTGGCGCATGGTATGTGGGTAAAAATAATAAGTCTTAAGCGTTCATAATATCATTTATCATTCAAAATCAATCACTTCACCTGTTTTTCATTGTTACTCTCTGGACCCCATTGCGATGAGCCTTTTTTGGAACCCTGACCTGCAAAACCTAAGCCCATATGTTCCTGGGGAGCAGCCCAAACACGAAAAGCTCGTCAAACTCAATACCAATGAGAGCCCTTATGGGCCTTCGCCCAAAGTCTTGGCAGCCATTGCTGCTAGCAATCACGAGGGCTTGCGGCTTTACCCCGACCCAGATGCCAAGACCCTTAAAGAAGGCATCGCAAAGCACCATGGTCTGCAACCTAATCAGGTGTTTGTGGGCAATGGCTCGGATGAAGTGCTCGCCCATGTGTTCTTGGGGCTACTTAAACATCCGAAGCCTCTCCTCTTTCCCGACATCACCTACAGCTTCTACCCCGTTTATTGCCAACTGTTTGGGATTAACTACCAGCCGATTGCGCTCGATAGTCAATTTGCCATTCATCTAGATGATTACGTTCAAAAGACCAACGAATTAGGCGGAAACGGTGGAGTTATTTTTCCGAACCCCAACGCGCCCACCGGCCGTGCACTCCCGCGCTCGGCAATTGAAGATTTCTTGAAAACTAATACCCAAAGCGTGGTGGTGGTTGATGAAGCATACGTAGATTACGGAACTGAGTCGTGTGTGCCACTTTTGCATCAACACTACCCCAATCTTCTAATCACCCACACACTCTCAAAATCAAGGGCCTTAGCAGGACTTCGGGTTGGTTATGCTTTGGGTCACTCTGAGCTCATCACGGGACTTGAGCGTGTTAAGAATAGTTTTAACTCCTACCCCTTAGGCCAATTAGCGCAAACCGGTGCGATTGCAGCTATTGAAGATCAAGCGCATCTTGATGTAATTACCCAACAGGTAATGAAGACTCGAGCGGCATGTCTTGAAGATTTAAATGGTCTAGGGTTTGAGATCTTGCCCTCAAGCGCTAACTTTGTCTTTACTCAGCATCCCAAGCATGATGGCGAGAAATTGTATTTAGCCTTGCGTGAGCGTGGGATCATCGTGCGCCACTTCAAAATGCCGCGCATCAAGAATTACCTACGAATTACGATTGGCACAAATGAGCAAATGAAATTACTCATCGATGCCTTGCGCGACATCGTCTCGTAATACTTTTTAGCACTAAGCTGATTATTTTTTGGTGAGCCGCATCTCCGCAGCACGCGCATGCGCTTGCAAACCTTCGCCATGCGCTAGGGTACTGGCGATGGGGCCTAAGCTTTGTGCCCCCGCCTCACTCACCTCAATTAAGCTCGAACGCTTAATGAAGTCATAAACCCCCAAAGGCGAAGAAAACCGCGCAGTACGTGCCGTGGGTAAAACGTGATTGGGTCCGGCGCAATAATCACCTAGTGACTCACTGGTGTAGGAACCCATAAAAATTGCTCCTGCATGCCGAATTTGCGCGGCCCACTGATCGGCATTGTTTGCGCAAATCTCCAGGTGCTCAGCGGCAATTAAATTAGCGATTTGGCAAGCTTGTGTCATATCATCCACCTGAATTAACAGTGCACGATTTTGCAACGATGCGCGGATTACTTTCTCTCTGGGCATCTGTGGCAATAGCTTCTGAATACTGGCGTCCACTCGATCAATAAAGCTAGCATCGGGACAGAGCAAAATCGATTGGGCGAGCTCATCGTGCTCGGCTTGCGAGAACAAATCCATCGCAATCCAATCTGGATCGGTCGAGCCATCGCACAACACCAAGATCTCCGAAGGACCTGCAATCATGTCAATTCCTACCCGACCAAATACTCGGCGCTTTGCTGCTGCCACATACGCATTACCAGGACCTACGATCTTATCGACTGCGGGCACCGTTTGGGTTCCATACGCCAACGCTCCAACCGCTTGCGCACCGCCAATCGTAAAGACCCGATCCACTCCGGCTAAATGAGCAGCTGCTAATACCAAGGGATTACGCGCGCCATCGGGCGTGGGCACCACCATCACAATCTCCCCGACCCCGGCGACCTTGGCAGGAATTGCATTCATGAGAACAGAGGATGGATAAGCGGCCTTACCGCCAGGTACATAAATACCAACGCGATCCAAGGGCGTGATCTTTTGACCTAAACGTGTGCCATTGCTTTCGGTGTACTCCCACGAATGGCAACCGGTTTCTATCTTCTGCCGCTCGTGGTAGGTTCGAACCCGCTCCGCTGCGGCTCGCAATGCAATTGCTTGATCTTGCGGTAGAGATTGATAGGCTGCAGCAAGATCAGCGGACGTAATCTCAAGATCGCGAACCTGAGAGGCTGCCAAGCGATCGAACTGCTGGGTGTATTGCAACAGTGCTGCATCGCCCTCGCGCTCAATGCGACCCAAAATCCCAAGTACGATCTCATCAATGGCTTGATCATCAGCCGATGGAATCGACAAACTAGACAGCAAGGTTTTTTCAAAGCCAGGGTCACGAGTTGTGAGACGCTTTACCGTGACGCTTGCAGAGGATGAGCTCATGACTGCCAAATACCTAGGATCTTTTGCAATTGAGCGCGCTTACGCTTAAAGGATGCTTGGTTCACAATCAAACGCGCACTAATATCTGTTATTGATTCCACTTCCACTAAGTGATTGGCGCGCAAGGTGTTGCCAGTGGACACCAAATCCACAATCGCATCGGCCAAGCCCACCAAGGGGGCCAACTCCATTGATCCATATAAATGAATCGTGTCAATGTGTACACCCTTATTGGCAAAGTGCTCGCGCGCGCAGTTTACGTACTTGGTAGCGACTCGCAAGCGCGATCCTTGGCGGACCGCTGCTGCGTAATCAAACCCATTTTTAACAGCTACTGCCATCCGACAACGCGCAATTCCTAAATCAATCGGAATATATAAACCATCGCTGCCTTTTTCCAAAAGAACGTCTTGACCTGCCACACCAAAATCCGCGGCGCCAAATTGTACATAGGTAGGCACATCCGATGCGCGCACAATGATGATTTGCACCTCTGGATTAGAGGTCGGAATAATTAACTTACGGGATTGTTCGGGGTCTTCGAGCGGACGAATACCAGCCTTTGCTAAAACAGGGGCGGTTTCTTCAAAGATACGTCCTTTGGACAAGGCTAAAGTCAACATAATGACCCATTATTTCATGCGGCGGATGTTTGCGCCAAGTTGGGTTAATTTCTGCTCCATACGATCGTAACCACGATCAAGGTGATAGATCCGATCCACTTGGGTCTCACCTTGAGCCGCCAAGCCAGCAATCACGAGACTTGCAGAAGCACGAAGGTCGGTAGCCATCACCGTTGCACCCGAGAGCTTATCCACCCCCTCGACAATTGCTGTATTTCCCTCAATCGAGATATCGGCGCCTAAGCGATTGAGCTCTTGGACATGCATAAAGCGGTTCTCAAAAATTGTCTCGGTAATGCGTGAGGCACCCCCTGCAATTGCATTCAGCGCCATAAACTGGGCTTGCATATCCGTTGGAAAGGCCGGGTACTCGGAGGTCCGAAAACTCACCGGTTTTGGTCGAGCACTCATCGATGCAGAAATCCAATCCACACCTTTTTTTATTTTGAGACCAGCCTCTTTCAGCTTCACCAAGACAGCGTCCAAAGTATCGGGTCGACAGTTCTTCAGAACAATCTCACCACCTGTGGCCGCCACCGCACATAAGAAAGTACCGGTCTCGATACGATCAGCAATGACATGATGGCTTGCTCCGTGTAAGGTGGGGACCCCCTCGATCACCAGGCGATCACTGCCAATGCCACTAATCTTCGCACCCATCTTGACCAATAGCTCTGCCAAATCACCCACCTCAGGTTCGCGCGCTGCATTTTCTAAAATTGTTGTCCCTTGTGCAAGACAGGCAGCCATCAAGAGATTTTCTGTGCCAGTCACCGTAATCATGTCGGTCAGAATCGCATTACCCTGTAACCGAGTATTGGGCTCCGCAATCTTCGCGACAATAAAAC
>CANHDS010000042.1 GCA_947459465.1 Burkholderiaceae bacterium
ATCACGGCTAGCATTGCTGCGTAGTTTTTCAATCCGTAGTGCAATCGCTTTGAGATAGCGCGGGAGGTGTACTAAATGCTCATAGGAGGTTTGCTTTACAAACTGCGCGTGGATTAATCCTGATAATTGTGAACGGATGTCTTCATAGGCAGAGCTGGATAGGGCTTTAGCTGCAATTAACTTCTTATGCAATTCAGCATACTCTTGCAAACTAGCCAACACATGTTTGGCGATCTCTCCTGCGATCAGCATCAGACGAGGTTTGCCTTGCTTTAAAGATTCTTCAAACTGTGCTTTGTTGGTCGGTTGTTGGTGCTGTAGCATAGCGCGCTCCATGGCCATCATTCCAATGTGCTCAATCAACTCTTCGGCCGATCCTAATTGCATAAAGAGTAAGCCGATTTCGCGTGCATGGGGTAATTGTTTATGCAGTGCTTTGGTGTGGTCTTTTAAGACCAGTGCGTACAAGCGACATAAGCCTTGCCGATGAACCCGTTTGGCCTCCGCGGGATCATCAAATACTTCAAGCTCCACCGCTGTTTTGTGATCCACTAATGCAGGGTAGCCCTGGATGGTTTGGTTCCCGCGGGTCATGGTGACGGTCGGTGTTAACTCACCAAAATCCCAGGCCTGATAACTGCCCTTCTGAATCGGCAAAACTTGCTCATGATCTCTTTGTACAGCTTTGATATTGGTGTCCGCAAGGCTCTGGAAGGCGTCGCGCGCCATTCCACCGTATTCACTGCGTAAACGATTTAGGTTGCGCTCTAACTCAAGCTGCCGACCGTGCTCATCAATTAATCGAAAGTTCATGAGGCAATGTGCTGGCAAGGTCTCGGGACGAAAGTCAGTTCGCTTAATCTCAATGGGATTCAGATCGCGGATAAAACGCATAAGACGTTCGATGAGATCGCCCTTTCCAAAGTTATTCGCATCAAGCTGTTCTTGGACAAACTGTTTGGCACTCTCTGGCAATGGAATGCAATGGCGACGGATCTTTTGCGGCAAAGATTTAAGAAGGAGTTGAACCTTTTCAACACAGAGTCCTGGGACGAGCCATTCCGCTTGAATGGCATCGACTTGATTCAGAACGGTGATGGGTACGATCAAGGTAATACCATCTTTGGGGCTGCCTGGTTCAAAGTGATAGCTGGTTTGCAGACTCACGCCATTCATCACAATCATTTTGGGATAGCGATCTGCACTAATCCCTGCTGCTTCATGACGCATCAGGTCTGATTTCTGAAGTCGCAGACTCTGGTCTTTTTGTTCCAGGTTGGCACGATCTTCCTCAAGCCATGCTTGGAGACCACTACGGCTGTAGACGGTTTCTGGAATTCGTTCGCGATAGAAAGCACACAGCAACTCATCATCGACTAACACGTCAGGGCGTCGTGAGCGATGCTCAAGCGCCTCAACCTCACGAATCAACTGACGGTTGTGCCAAAAGAAAGCAAATAATTTTCCGTAACGACGTTTTGCTTCAGCCTGCGTCTCACGTTCTAAAGCTGGGGTATCAACCTTGCCAAACATCTCCCCTTCGACCAAGGCTTTCTGGATAAATAATTGATGCGCCTCCATCGCATCATGCGGGGCATAGGCCACTCGTCGACCGTGGTAAACAGGTAAGCCATACAGCGTAGCGCGTTCAAACGCTAAGACCTCGCCTCGCTCTTTATCCCAAAAGGGGTCACTCAGTGATTTCACTAGTCGGTGTTTAGCAACCCGCTCAATCCATTGCGGTTCGATCTTAGCCAAAGTTCTCGCATACAACCGGGTGGTTTCCTGAATCTCACCGGCCACAAACCACGCTCCTACCTTTTTACCCAGACTCGATCCAGGCCAAATGAATAGACGAATCCCGCGAGCGCCCTGGTAATCGCTCACCTTATTGCCCCGTTGATCGCTTGCATCTTCATCGCGCTTGCCAATGTAGCCCAGAAGACCGGTCAGCAGCGCTGTATGAATTTGTTCATAGGTTGCTGGGGTTTGATTTTCTTTCCAACCTTTCTCCGCAAGCAAAACATGTAATTGCCCGTGCACATCGCGCCACTCACGAAGTCGCCTTGGGGAAAGAAAGAGGCTACGGCATTGGTTCTCCAACTGACGATTGCTTTGTTTATGTTTGAGAGCCTCTTGATACCAGTTCCAGAGCTTCACGAACGATAAAAACTCAGAACGCTCATCAGCAAATTGCAAGTGAGCTTGATCAGCGGCACTGGCAAACTCCATGGGTCGCTCCCGTGGATCTTGGCAAGCCATGGCTGAGGCAATGATCGTGAGTTCGTTGAGCGCCTGCTGCTCACGAGCAGCTAATAAGATACGTCCAATCCGCGGATCTAAAGGAAGGTCGGCAAGCGCTTTGCCAATCGTACTGAGTTGTAGGCGATGTTGCCCTTGTGCATCAGGCTCTATTGAGCTCTCAATGGCACCCAGCTCCTCTAAAAGCTGCATACCATCCACAATTGCTCGACCCAAGGGTTTATCGATGAATGGAAATTGCGCAATATTCGGTAGACGTAAAGCGGCCATCCGTAGGATCACAGCGGCGAGCGAGCTACGTAAGATCTCTGGGTCGGTATACGCGGCGCGTGCTTGGTAATCGGCTTCACTGTAGAGGCGAATACAAATACCGTCGGCTACACGGCCACAACGACCCGCGCGTTGGTTAGCCGCCGCCTGAGAAATTGGCTCTACCTGGAGCTGTTCCACCTTGTTGCGATACGAGTAACGCTTAACGCGTGCCAATCCTGAATCAATCACATACCGAATGTTCGGCACGGTCAAGGAGGTTTCGGCCACATTGGTTGCCAACACAATCCGCCGGCCATTGCCGCTTTGGAATACTCGCTCTTGCTCACTCACCGCTTGCCGTGCAAACAAACTCAGAATCTCTGGATGAAAGCGCTGTTGTAAAAATGGGTCTTTCCTAAGCGCTTCAGCGCACTCCCGAATCTCTCGCTCGCCCGGTAAGAACACTAATACATCACCCGCTCCTGCTGCACCTTCACGCCAGACCTCACCAATCGCTTTGCAAACTGCTTCGGGGATTTCTAGTGCCTCTTTTTGGCCATCGACTTGCAATGGGGCATAACGTTGCTCGACTGGAAAGAGTCGACCGCTCACCTCAATGACCGGTGCCGCTTTGCCATGAGTTGCAAAATGATTGGCAAACCGTTGTGCGTCGATTGTGGCTGATGTAATGATGAGCTTAAGATCCGGTCGCTTAGCGATCAGTTGTTTAAGGTACCCCAGTAAGAAATCAATATTGAGACTGCGCTCATGGGCTTCATCGATGATGATGGTGTCGTACTTTTTAAGGAGTGGATCGGTTTGGGTCTCAGCCAACAATATTCCATCGGTCATTAATTTGATCGACGCTTGTTGACTTGTATGATCGGCAAAGCGCACTTGATAGCCCACATCCTCACCAATAGGGGTGCCAAGCTCTTGAGCAATCCGTTTAGCGGTACTTGTGGCGGCAATACGACGTGGCTGAGTATGGCCAATCAGTCCACCCTGATGAACTTTGCCACGACCCAACGCTAAACAAATTTTGGGAAGCTGGGTGGTTTTCCCTGAACCCGTTTCCCCACAGACAATGATCACGGGGCTTGCTAGCAAGGCTTTGGCGATCACTTCACGCTGGGAGGAGACCGGTAGACTCTCAGGGAAAGTGATGGCCTTGCCCCGCAGCGGACGCCATGCGATCGTGCTTGACGCGCTCATGACCATGCCTTCACGGTGGTTCGCAGGAATTGGTATCCATAATTTATTTGGTATCTAAGCGCTTGCACCCTATAATTTTCGCATTATGTCCGCGCTTCCACCCTCCTCCCAATCCAATCACTTTCCCTTCGTTGGCTGGCTACGCGAGGTAGCGCCCTATATCCATGCCTTTCGTGAGAAGACCTTTGTGATCGCCTTTGCGGGTGAACTTGCCCAAGACTTCGATCAATTGGAGAACCTCATTGAAGACATTGCTATGTTGCATGCCATGGGCATGCGCATTGTCTTAATTCATGGCATTCGCCCCCAAATCGATGAGCAGTTATCCCTGCGTAAGATTAAAAGTAAATTTGGTAAAGGTCAGATGAGCAGTTATCGGATTACCGATTCTGCTGCGCTCGAGTGCGTCAAAGAGGCGGCTGGTGAACTGCGCCTTGATATTGAGGCAGCGTTTAGTCGTGGTTTACCCAATACCCCCATGGCTGGTTCTCGCATCTCGGTGATCTCTGGCAACTTTATTACTGCTATGCCCATTGGTGTGGTTGATGGCGTTGACTATCTACTGACTGGCCTGGTTCGCAAGGTTGATTCCGAATCCATTCGGATGTCGCTCAATAGCGGTAAGCTGGTATTGCTCTCACCACTGGGGTTCTCACCCACTGGTCAGGCATTTAACTTGTCCTTTGAGGATGTCGCTGCTGCCACTGCTGCAGCCCTGAAGGCAGATAAGCTCATGTTCTTGACCCCTTTCCCCGGATTGCACGATGAGGAGGGTCAACTGGTTACCGAGTTATCGATTGCTCAGTTGCAGGACTACTTGCAGCTTTACCCCGACCTGCCAAGCAATATGCGTAACTTCTTAAACACAGCCATGCGTGCAGTTCGCTCGGGTGTCAGTCGTGCGCATTTTCTGCCATGCGATCGTGATGGTGTTTTACTCGAAGAGTTGTTTACGCACGATGGTGTAGGCATGATGTTAGCGGCCTCGGACATTGAGAACTTGCGCGAGGCAAGTCAAGATGACGTTGGCGGTATTTTGCAACTAACCTTACCACTCGAGGCCGAGGGTATCCTCGCTGCCCGTGGGCAAGAGGTGATCGAACGGGATATCGCTCGGTTCTCGGTGATCGAGCACGATAAAGTTTTATTTGGTTGCGCCGCCCTCTTTCCGTTTCCCAATGGTGTGGGTGAGCTTGCTTGCCTCGTGGTTGATCCAAACTCCCAAGGTTCAGGGGATGGTGAACGGCTTTTAAAGCGGATTGAGGCCCGTGCCAAGCAAGAAGGGATTAATAAGTTATTTGTTTTAACAACCCGAACTGAGCACTGGTTCCTCAAGCGTGGTTTTGTGAGAGCTACTGTCGACGATCTCCCCGAGGAGCGCAAGCAGATCTACAACTGGGATCGCAAATCCATGGTGCTTACCAAAAGGATTTAATCCCCTTATTCAGGGATGCCATACCGACTTGGCCATGACTGCCTATAATCATGGCAATTAGTTCAAGCGAGGTTGATATGGCACGAATGGTTCAATGCATTAAGCTCAATAAAGAGGCTGAGGGCTTAGATTTTGCTCCCCTACCAGGTGATCTGGGCAAAAAGATCTGGAACCAGGTTTCTAAAGAGGCGTGGGCTGGCTGGCTAAAGCACCAGACTATGCTCATTAATGAGAACCGCCTCAATATGGCTGATCCCCGAGCTCGCCAATACCTTCTGAAACAGGTCGAGAAATATTTCTTCGAAGGTGGAGCAGATGTCGCAAGCGGCTACGTACCGCCAACGCAGTAACTACGCTTATTTAAATCTTAGGGTTTCAACCGTTTCGCTTTTGCCCAAAAGCAATACATCTGCTTTACGTTTGGCAAAGAGTCCGACGCTAATCACGCCAGGGATTTGATTAATTGCCTCTTCGAGGGCGATTGGGTCTTGAATAGATAACCCATGAATATCCAGAATCCAACCCTTGTTATCGGTGAGGTACGGCTGACCCTCAGCTTTACCGGATTTGATGAGTCTTAATTGAGCTTGCCCGCCAAATGGATTGAGTGCTTTACTAACTGCGGTTTGCGCCAGGGGAATAATCTCAACCGGAAGAGGAAAATGACCCAGCTGCTGCACGAGTTTGGTCTCATCACAAATACAAACAAATTCTTGAGCCATGCTAGCAATGATCTTCTCACGGGTTAAGGCGCCACCGCCACCTTTGATCATATGACCCTGTGGATTAATTTCATCGGCACCATCTACATAGATTGGCATGGGGTA
>CANHDS010000043.1 GCA_947459465.1 Burkholderiaceae bacterium
TAAAGACTTTAGTGTCTTATGGCCGTCAAGAAGGAATCAAGCAATTCTTCTTGCATGCTCAAACTTCAGCCACCGGCTTTTATGAGCGACTTGGCTTTAAAGCAATCGGCCCCGTATTTAACGAGGCCGGTATTGATCACATCAAAATGGTGCTTGAACCAACTTAAAAGTATTTTTTAATCTCGTCCTCATCTTTAGAACGAAACCAAGCCTGATAAAACAGAATCAGAAAGCCAATCGCAAAGTACATCACGTTTTGAGTGGTGACATACGCAATGATTCCACCAATGGTGGCAAAAATACCCAATAAGCTCCAGAAAATAGCCATAGTAATCTCCCTATTTCTTCATTTTATTCGGTTTTTGGGAAAGTAATTTCAAAGGCAGCGCCTCGGGTGTAGTCTGCATCGTAACGAATTCTGCCGCCATTGCGTGTAATGATGTAGCTACAGAGCCATAAACCCAATCCCATTCCTTCGCGCTTCGTTCCAGAAAACAAATCAAATAAGCCTTTTTGCTGATCGGTTGGCACACCAGGTCCATTATCTTCCACGCGAAAGATAAGTTCGTCTGGATTTTGGCTGGCGCGTAATACAATCTGTTTATGCACTTGATTGACCTGATCTAATGCCTGTGCAGAGTTATTGATTAGATTAAGAATTAACTGTTGGGCCTCACCATAACTCATCGGAAGCCAAATACCTTTATCAATTTCTACTTGCACTTGAATTTGCTTCTCTTGAATATCAGGCCGCGATAAAAGCAATACCGAGTCAATCATGTCTGAAAGAGCAGTGGACTCCGGTATCGCATCATATTTCTCAGTAAAGATCGCCTTGAGTGTTCGGATAATTCGAGCGGCGCGCATATTGTCTCGCGCAATATCACTTGCTAGTCTAGTAATTAGCTCCCGGTCGACCTCCGTCTCCTGCACTTTCTTTTGTAAATACTCACTATTGATTTGTATTGCCCCTAGGGGCTGATTAATTTCATGGGCAATCGAGGCGGACAACGCTCCGGTTGTACTGGTTTTATTCACTTTTAAAAGTGAATTAATTAAAGTATCTCGCTCTTCAACTAGTTTTTTAAATATCTCTTTTTCAGTTTCAGTCTGAAGATTCTCTAATGCTAATTTTTCCGACCAATACGCCCAAATCGCGATGAAAGACAGCGTATTCATCGTGATTTGGGCAAATGTAAAAATAACTAATAACTGCGGGAGCTGATCGAGTGCTTCAATTGGCATTTTGGTACTCAGTAGCACTATGAGCCGTGGGATCAGAAAGAAAGCTTCGCCAATAGCAGCATATTGAAAATACCGCAACTGTTGCAAACCTAGATTTTTATTAATAATGCGTACTTCATTAATTTGCCAACCTAAGATACATGCATAGACCAGAACCGCAAATGCTGTTCGAGCCTCAAAGCTCCATACTTGCCTGATGTATTCAAAGACAATCGCAAAGATCAAAATTGATCCCAATAAAATCAGACGTAACTGCTTTGAAACTGGCTGATTGAGTGAGTAAAAAAATAATCCCTGGCAAAGAGCGCCTGCATAAAAAAGACTATTAGCCAGAGTAAAAATTAAAGGGGGTTTATGAATATCAATCGTGTACAGAATGCCAATCCCAAAACAAACGAGACCGATGATATTTGTAAGTAATGCCGATAGCCAATACGCATTGGGCTTAGATTGCTTATCACCCCGTAAGTAATGTAGTATTCCCATCAATAAGCCAAGTTGAATGGCTGCAAAGATGAAAAAGTTCAAGGCTAAGAATATTTTCATGTGCTAATGGTAATCCAACGTATGACTCTTGATAAAAAATGAGGTGTTTAAAACAGCTTGTATATGGGACTGTTGTATTGACAAGTCCTGTATTGGCCATTGATTTACAACCCAATGACATTGTGGCGCCAGCGCCTGGTCGAACCGCCATTACCATTTCCTATGTCAATACTCAAAACACCAACTTTTACCTCAATAGCGTTCCCACTGGTAGTTCACCCAATCTTGAAACTAATGTAGCCCTCATCCGCTTGGGGCATACCTACACGATTGGCTCCCTCCCAGCGGTCAGTTACATTCAAACTGGAGCAGGCGGTCTTTCGCCCGATGGTTCTCTCTCTCCCTATCCAGCGAGTCAAGGTATGACCGATACGACGATTGCCACCGCAATCTGGCCGTACGCCAATCACACCACCCGCACCTACTTTGGGGTAGCGGCTTATTTATCTCTTCCTACAGGTGAATACTCCAACACCAAACCACTCAATCTCGGTAGTAATCGCTATAGCCAAGCGCTTCAAGTTGGCTATCAGCAGCCCATTACAAAAAGTATTGATGGTGCTTTTGCTTTTGATACGGTTTGGTATGGGGCCAATAGCCAATGCGCAGCAACCTGCTCTTCGGTCAGCAACTTACAGCTGACGCAAAAACCACTCTACAGTACACAAATTGGGCCTATTTATCGTATTAATCAAACTTTTACTGTCGCTGCGACCTATGTCTATGTCACGGGCGGCGAAACCGCCTTTAATGGTGTCGAGCGCAATAACACGGTCGTCACGCAACGCTACTTTGTAAGTGGTGTCGCGCATACCAGCATCGGGCGCTTTATGCTTCAGTACGGTAATGATCTTGCTACGATGAATGGATTTATGGAGAGTCGGCGCTTAGCTCTACGCTATACCAAAGCATTCTAGAAGTATCGGTATTTTATTTGGGACTCTGCGAACCCCAGTACTTTTGCATCTCGATAAACAAGAAGGATGCTGACCAGGTGATCAACATAAGGCCCGTCAAAGCCTCAACACCAGTTAAATAGCGAAGATAGCCACTAATTACTATGTCACCATAGCCGACAGTAGTGAATGTAATGAAGGATAAATAGACGCTATCGAGAAGTAGCCCATGGTCTGAGATTGCCCCTACAAAATAACCCATGCTGGGAAAGTGCGCCATGGCGTAATAACCTAAGGCAAAAATCCATATTTCAATAATATGTGCAAAGAAAATAACGCCCACCGCAATCAACACCTTATACCGTGGCTGTACATGATGCAGCTTTGGCATGATGAGGTTGAGTTTATAGAGCACCTCGTAATGCAGTAGGATGGATAAGAGTGCTAAAGAGCCATTGAGAAGAACGGTAACTAGTAACAGCATGGCCTTAGAAATGAATTGTCATCGATTTAAATAGTAGGCGGGATTACACACTCTTACATAAAAACTTCGTCAAAAAATTGATCAATCTGATTTTGTGTAATTTAAATATGCGCTACGGTTAAACACTTAATTTCATTCGAGTTACCTCTTTGTTTCTATCCTATGGTACCAAATGCACAAGGCCTCACCACGGCGAAAGCGCAGGAGCATGCCCTTCGAGATGGGCCAAATACCATACCTCTGCCCTCTCGTAATACCCTACTATTCACGGTCTGGGCCATTTTGCAAACGCCCATGTTCAGCCTCTTGGTAATTGCGGCGATCCTTTATTTTATGATTGGCAATCTCGAGGATGCTTCATTACTCGCTAGTTTTATTGCGCTCTCGATGGCCATTACCGTCGTTCAGCAACGCAAAAGTGAAAAAGCGATTGAAGCTTTGCGTGATCTCTCGAGTCCGCGCGCGCTCGTAATTCGTGATGGTGTGACCCAGCGTATTGCAGGCTCTGAGGTCGTAATCGATGATCTCCTGATCCTCTCTGAAGGATCACGAGTAGCAGCAGATGCTGTGCTTTTAGAGAGTCATCAGGTGCATCAAGATGAATCCCTTCTCACTGGTGAATCCGAACCAGTCCCCAAAAAAATGGGCGACTCTCTCTACAGTGGCTGCCTAATTACCCAGGGCTCTGGACTGGCACAGGTCAGCGCCATTGGTTCGCACATCCAAATGGGCCTGATTGGTAAACGCTTAACAACCATTGAAATACCCGAGAGCCCCCTAGAAAAGGAGATTCGGATCTTGGTGGTGCGCTTTGCCGTGCTGGGTCTATGCCTTGCTGCCTTGGTATTACTCATATATGGACTACGCCACCACGAGTGGCTGCAAGGAGCGCTCTACGGAATAAGTTTATCAATGTCCCTATTACCCGAGGAATTTACCGTGATCCTCACGGTGTTTTTAGCTCTGGGTGTATTGCGCATTGCGCGCGCAGGAGTACTAACCCGTTCTGCCCCCGTAATTGAAACTTTAGGCAGCATCAATACATTGTGCGTTGACAAGACGGGTACCCTCACGCTCAATAGCATGCAAGTATCCGCGGTGGCTGATTTAAATCAAATACGTGTTTTGGAGGATTCCAAATACGCTTTTGCACCTGAGCAGCTGGAAATTTTGCGCACCGCCTCACTGGCGAGTGAGATCAATCCCGTTGATCCGATGGAAAAAGCCTTGCATGAAGCATTCAAGCAGCATGATGTAATGTTTTGGAACACCACGCACACATGGAGTCTGCGACATCGCTACCCCTTTCGCGCCCATCTCCCAGCAATGGCTAATGCTTGGGAAGATGCCACAAAAACAGCCGTTGTGATGGCAGCGAAAGGTTCTCCTGAAACGATGATTTCCTTGTGCGCCCTAACGCCAGCTCAGACAGCCACTATTCATGATCAAATTCAGATCTTAGCCTCGCAAGGTCTTCGACTATTAGGGGTTGCCCGCGCACATTTACCAATCGATCAAAAATCCCTACCTAAAAGAATCGAAGACCATCATTGGGAGTGGTTGGGGCTAATTGGACTGCACGATCCATTGCGTCCTGAGGTTCCGGCGGCGATCCGCACATGCCAAGCAGCTGGAATTCGGGTGGTCATGATTACGGGCGATCATGCGCTCACTGCCCAGGCGATTGCCCAACAGGCAGGCATTACTAGTCAAGGGATCCTTTCGGGAAAAGAGATTGCACAACTAGATGAACAGGCCCTCCAACAGGCTGTTGCAAAAACCTCCATTTACGTACGTATTACCCCCGAGCAAAAATTACAGCTCGTACAAGCGTTTCAGGCCAATCGACAAATCATCGCAATGACGGGCGATGGTGTGAACGATGCGCCTGCTCTCAAAGCAGCGCATGTTGGAATTGCCATGGGGGAGCGCGGTGCAGACGTGGCTCGTGAAGCGGCATCTCTAGTGTTATTGCATGATCAGTTTTCTGCAATTGTGAATACGATCCAAGAGGGTCGAAAAATCTATACCAACATCCGCAAAGCTGTTCTCTATGTCATTGCTATCCACGTACCGATTGCGGGCGTCGTTTTTATTCCGATCATGGTAGGTTTGCCGCCCATGCTCACCCCAATTAGCTTGGTGTTTTTAGAGATGATGATCGATCCTGCTTGTGCAATTGTCTTTGAAATGGAACGTGCTGAGCGCAATCTCATGCACCAAGGTCCTCGTCCGATTGACGAAAAGATTTTTACCCTTGAGCAAATGGGCATAGCTCTTGTACAAGGAATAGGATTATGTGCGATTTTGTTAACTCTGTACCTCGGGTATCTGTACTACGGATATACGCAAGAAACGGCGACTACTATTGGTTTTTTTAGCTTAGTACTCAGTAATATTGCTCTCATCATCGTCAGTCGCTCACCCACTCAAAGCCTCTCTCAGCTTCTAGGTACGCCTAATCCTGCTCAAAAATGGATCTTACTAATTACCGGTACTTCATTAATCGTCATCATGGCCTCACCCTTTTTAGGCCAACGCTTTGGTTTGGTTGCCTTAGAAACGCAAGACATCTTCCTTATGATCGGCGTAGTATTTATAAGTCTGCTATGGTTTGAGCTTACTAAATTACTTTATAGAAAAAAGTATTTATTTAATAAAA
>CANHDS010000044.1 GCA_947459465.1 Burkholderiaceae bacterium
CTTCGGCTAAATACATACGCTCGTTATAACTTCCAAAGAGGACAAGAGGTGCCTTCTCTTTGACTAACTTTCGAATTTCCTCACTATCTGTTTTCTGACCAGGCTTACGGGAGATTGCAAAACTACAGGGCAAGCCCATTTCATTCTCAAAGAAGTTCTGCACGCCACGGGTATAGGTCTCGTTCGCAACAATCGCAAAGTTTGCTGTACCAAAAAAATCTTGGGTCACTGAGCGCCATAAATCCCAGATGGGTTTAATGGTGGTGTGCTTCTCACGCTCAATGAATGGCTCGGGATCAAGATCCAATAACTCGCCCAGTTTGCGTAAAAACTTGGTCGTGCTGTGCAGACCAATGGGAGCTTGTAAATAGGGGCGATCTAAAGCTTCGCAGAGCATGCGACCAAACTCGCGATACATGCAAATGTTGACATCGGCTTCGACCAAGCGCGATACATCGGCTAAGTGGCTACCGAGTGGGAACACCATATTGATCTCGGCGCCAATTCCTTGGACCAGGCGCCGAATCTCCGCCAAGTCACTCGGCATATTAAAGGTCCCGTAAGCGGGTCCAATAATATTAACGCGGGGCTTCTCCCCTTCCTTACGAGGTTTGCGTTGGGGTACATTCTTGATGCCATACTCCGACCACAACCAATACATCGCGCGATTGGCACACTGCCATTGGTCTTCATCAATCGTGCGCGGTAAGAAGCGGGCTATTGCGGTTCCTTCTGGAGTGACCCCACCACCAATCATCTCGGCAATTGATCCGGTCACAACCACTGCAGGTAAATCAGGATCCAAAGTGGCGTGAGCGCGTTTCATGGAACCTTCGGTACCCTCACGACCCAATTGCTCTTCGGCCAATCCAGTAACTACAATGGGTAGTTCATGTGGAGGTAAGGCATCGGTGTAATGTAAGACCGATGTAACGGGTAGATTTTCGCAACCGACTGGTCCATCGATCACGACTTGCAATCCTTTAATCGCTGTGAACACATACACAGCTCCCCAGTAGCCGCCGGCACGATCGTGATCAATGACGTACATCAGATCATCTCCTCGGCTTTGCGCTTCTTAATCGCTTTCTCCAGCTTGCGACGGGTCTCGGCTTTGAACTCAGGACGATCTTTAGGAACGCTTTCCCAAACACCGGCATTGTGACTAGCACCAACCTCACCGAAGAAGGCTTTCATCTCATCAAAGCGCGCTTGATTGCCAATTGCGGCATTAATCACTTGCGCAAGCGATCCAGCACCAGCCGGACCCATCAAGGGGCGTGCTGAAATAAGGTTTGTGAAATAGAGACTTGGGATCGATGCTTGCTTCGCAGCTTGCACCACAGGAGTTGTTCCAATTGCTAAATCGGGTTGGTACTCGGCCATCGCCGCCAAATCCTGCTCGAGTGATGCACGAAACTGAACTTGTACGCCTTTAGCTTCCAACCATTCTCGATCCGCATCACTCCAGACTGTACGTGGACATGCAGATCCAACATAGCGGACATCTGCACCGCTCTCAATGAGTAATCGTGCGACTAGAAGCTCGGAGCCTTCGTAACCACTTAAGGTAATGCGTCCTTTAATCGGGGTTGCGCCAAGCACCGCTTTAATCGCTGGCAAGATTTTGTGTTTAGCAGCATTGATTCGGTCTTGCGGAGTATTGGTAGCCTTACCAATCGCTTCTAACCATGCCGCAGTGCCTTCATATCCAACGGGGGCAGATCCAACGATAGGCCGACCTGCGGCTTCAAACTCACGAATACTCGCTGTGTAAAACGGATGAATCGCTGCCACTGCTTTGCAATCGAGCGCTTGATACAGCTCGCGCCATTCGCGAGTTGGTACGGTGGCACCCACTGCTAAATCCATAGGCTCCAACATCGCACCAATCACTGCAGGATCGGCTGGGAACATCTCACCCAAAAGTGTGATGGTGGGCTTAGTTTGCACACCAGTCCGCGGTGCTTGTACGGGACCCGCCATGATTTCGTGGCGAGCGTATTGCAACATGGCTCCAGCTAATACATCTTTAGCCTCAGCATGCGTTGGTACACCAAATCCAGGTACATCGATACCGATAATGCGTACGCCATTAATTTCTTTGGGAAGTAATTGCAGTGGCACACCACTGGCAGTCGGCACGCATAAATTAATGATGACAATCGCATCGTACTTACTGGGATCCGCCTGTTCATGTACCGAGTCCCGAATATCTTCAAACAGTTTTCCGGTAACTAAGGTCTCGGAATTAAATGGCACATAACCAACACTGCGTCGTGCGCCATAGAAATGCGATGTAAACGTTAAGCCATATACACAGCACGCAGAGCCCGACAGAATCGTTGCGGTGCGACGCATGCGTAAACCAACCCGTAACGATCCAAAGGCAGGACACATACTTTGTGGTTGATCGTGCGGACCTTTGGGATAGTCCTGGGCATAACGTTGCAATACCTCGCCCTTGCCCGATGATTTCGCTGCATCCATCATTTGTTTTTCACCCGCATGGCATCCCAATCCATCGCCTTTGGATGGATCGTTCACCAACTGCTCGGGCACGATCGGAATGATGGGCTTGGTCATGGATTTAAACTTTGTCGTACACCACTTCAAGAGTTTTCTTCACAACCGCGTCTTTACCCATCATGTCAACATCGGTAGCAGGTTCAAGAACGTAGTCACGACCGGTAATGTCTGATGAGAAGAGTCCTAAGAGGTCATCTTGACTGAGTGGCTTGGGTCGCACCGGTGGCGCACTCGCGACATTGGTCGCTAATTCTTCAAAGAGTGGGCCCCACTGCGTTCCAGGGCGCCCGATGATTTCATAGCTAGCGCTCTTACGGCGAATATCTTCGTGCGCAGGAATGGCAGCCAAGACTGGGATTCCAACTTTTTCTGCAAAGGCTTGAGCTTCGCCGGTGCTGTCATCCTTATTGATCACCATTCCGGCCACACCGACATTGCCGCCCAACTTACGGAAATACTCCACGGCGGAGCAAACATTGTTTGCTACATAGAGGGATTGCAAATCATTGCTACCCACCACAATCACTTTTTGGCACATGTCCCGTGCAATCGGCAATCCAAATCCACCGCACACCACATCTCCTAAGAAATCCAATAAGACGTAATCAAAACCCCAGTCATGAAATCCCAACTTCTCAAGGGTTTCAAAACCGTGGATGATGCCGCGCCCTCCGCAGCCGCGCCCTACTTCCGGGCCGCCGAGCTCCATCGCAAATACACCATCGCGTTTGAAGCACACATCACCAATCGAAACTGCATCACCCGATAACTTTTTCTTCGAGGAGGTTTCAATAATCGTAGGACATGCTTTCCCACCAAACAATAAGGACGTAGTGTCGCTCTTTGGATCGCAACCAATCAGCAATACCTTCTTCCCTTGCTGCGCCATCATGTATGACAAATTAGCGAGGGTAAAACTTTTACCAATTCCGCCCTTGCCATAAATGGCGATGATTTGAGTTTCTTTGGTGACCGGTCCTTTATGGACTGGATCTGGTTCCATGTCAGCCTCTTTTTTGAGATTGACAAATTGCACCGTTGCTTCGGCCGGAACACCTTCTAATTTTGCGGTAGCTGGACTCATTGCAAGGTTCTCCAATCAAGGACCATCTTTAAACAATCTTTATCGCTAAATGCTTGGCGATAGGCTTTATCAGCATGAGCAGGTGATGCATGATGGGTAATTAATCCATCTAACGAGAGTCGACCCGACTCAGCTAAATGCTTCACCGCTAATAAATCTTTAGGCTGCCATTGCGCTGCCACCCGAATCCGTGCTTCACGCATAAACGCCTGCGGAAATGAGAATGTCATTGGCGCGTCATAAAAACCCGCCAAGACAATCTCACCGCCGGGAGCCAAACATGAAATCAAGGTATCCAGTAGTGCTGCGTCGCCACTCACATCGACAATCGTTTTGTAATAGCGCTTTTGATCTGCTTTTGGATCAATCACCTCGTAGCCAATTGCTCCAGTGCGGCGATCGGCATCGGTTTCCCAAACCACAGGTGTTTTTCCTGCAAGGACTGCGATGCGTGCAATGAGACGGCCTAACACCCCATGGCCAATAATGAGATCAGGCTGTTGGCTACCTTCTGCCGATGTCACATGATGGGCTGTTGCAGCCAAGGCAAACAAAACGGCTTCTGCACCCAGTTTGTGATCCACACCAATCACTCGACTTGCGGGCACCACTACGCGTGATGCGGCTCCGCCAAAGAGCCCTTTCACATCACCAAAGCAACGTGCCCCAGGAACGAATACGCGCTGACCGGGCTGATACCCGGACCGAATCCCCGCTTGATAAATTTTGCCAACCGACTCATAGCCCGGAACGAGTGGATAACCCATTCCCGGAAAGTGAGGCATGCGCCCACTCCATAGAAGTTTTTCTGTGCCCGTACTGATACCACTCCATTCAATATCAACCACCACATCGGTTTCGGTAACGGGTGATAACTTCAACTCACTCAAGACAACGCTCTCGGGCTTCTCGAGCACGATGGCCTTTGCTTGATAGATTGTGTTCATAGTGTCATTTCTTATTTACATATTTTATGTGTAAATATTTATTTACATGACTCATTCTTCACCACTTTAGGGATAATTCATCTAGGGGTTTCTACTGATGACCCCTAGTATTTACAAGGCTTTTTGGGCAAAAAACAGCTTTTTGCCTCTAAGCCTCTGAAATCATTGGTTTTTTACAATGCAAGATCTGTGCATTCAAGGGGATAGCCGAAGGTAGTAAGCGAACCGCCTCAAAACCCGCTTCTACCAGCATCTGGGTAATTTCAGCTTGGGAACGGGGTCTACCCCGCCCCATTGCTAATAGATAGAAGCCAAAATACGCATCCCCCATCGCCTCTTGACCCGGGGTGTCTGCCATCGGCTCAGCCAAGATCAAGCTCGCACCCGGCTCTAAGGCATTGAAAACATTACGTAGTAGGATCTTGATCCTCAAATCATCGTGATCAAAAATAACTCGAATGAGGGTGGCTACATCTGCCCCCTTCGGTAATGCCCCATCAAAGAAATTCCCGCCAATTGCTTGGATCCGATTGGATAAATGGGTTTGGCCAATGTGAGCTCTTGCTAACTCAGCGACGCCCGGAAGATCAAAAATCGTGCACCGCAACTGCGGATAAAGATTTGCAAGCTGAGTCACAAACGCTCCTTGCCCTCCCCCAATATCGAGCAAATGCCGATGCTTAGCAAACGAATATGAATCGATGACTTCGGCAGTAACTAAGGGTTGGGTATGCGCCATGAGCTTTGAATAGTTCGCAACCCGTTCGGCCGATAAGGATTCTGGTTTGGGATCCTGTGCATGGTTAATGTAGGGCCAATACTCGGCCATGGCGGCTTTCCCCGAAATATCTCCGCGCAACAGCGCAAGAGGATCATGGAGATCACGATAAAAGTCGCCGTGATGCACGATCATGTCGACGAGTGCGCGATTACCAACTAAGGGTGCGCCCAGCATGCCAAGTGCATAGTGATCATGCTCTCGTTTTGTTAAAAGACGAATCGCAACCGCAGCATCGAGTAAGCGATCTAAACCTGCGGGCGGTAACGCAATGCGTTCTTGTAATTGTGCTTTAGATAAAGAACCTTTTGCGAGCAACTCAAACAGATTGACTTTCACACACGCAAGCAATATTTGTGAGTACACAAATCCTGCCATCACATCAAATAATGCAGAAGCCTGACGCCGAACGATCCAACGCGTTAACGGAAAACGGGCGGCCCAGCGCTGAAATTGTGATGATGCGATGACGCTATTTCGCCAA
>CANHDS010000045.1 GCA_947459465.1 Burkholderiaceae bacterium
GCGTAAGGTGGGAACCAAGCCATTCGGGTTCAGTGCTAAAAACTCTGGCGTTTTATTAACTCCAAAGTGGAGACCCGCATCGATCCGTTCAAAGTCACTCCCCTCAACAAGTGCAAGTTCAGCAAACATCCATAGAACTTTTTGAACATTAATGGATGATTTTCTGCCCCAAAGTGTCATCATCAGAGACTCCCTTCCGGATCAAATGCGAGTTGCGTAAATTGGCTATGTGCAAACAGTAATGGTTGTAAATCTGGATCATGTGCAATGGCTAAAACGCGAGCCACAATAATTTGATGATCGCCACCTTCATGCACTGCAACGGTCTCACACTCGTAATAGGCCGCACAGTCTGCGAGTTGATATAAACCACTACTATTAATGCTGTGGTTTAGTTCAAGAATATTTTTCTTGATCTGCTTGGCAAAAATTAGGGCCAAATCCTTTTGATTGGCTTCTAACACATGAATTAGCTGTCGTTGTCCAACACCAAAACAATCTCTCAGGTCTGATTGCTTTCCAATGCTCCACAAAATGAGGGGGGGCGATAGGGATACAGTGTTGAATGAACTTACCGTAATGCCGATCGGTTTTTTATCAGAATCAAGCCCTGTGATTACCGTGACACCAGTTGGAAAGCTAGAAAACGCCTGTCTTAACTCGAGGGATGAGAATTGAGTCTGCAATGAAAAACTTTACTTAGGCGAATTAATTTTGGTGGTTGGAATGGGCACTAGGGCCTCATTTTCATCGGCTCTGACGCATTTAAATCGGTAGTCTTTGCCCGCCTTGGAAATAAAACTTGCACCAATGTAGAAATCATCTTTACAGACCTTATTAGCAAAATCCATCACTTGCTGTGGATCGGCGCTCGAGCTAATTAAGCGCATATTGCCGAGCGACATGGTGAGTTCGGTCGAAGCACAAGCACCTAAAACAAGGGGGGTCGCTACTATTAATACAATACGTTTCATGAAAAGCCCCATAATCAATCCTGAAGCAACAGGATAAACGGTTTTATGTAGTATACGCATTCAATTTTTAATCTATTTTGGAATCCATCATGTTTAAAGCCATTGTAATTAATAAAGATGATCAAGGTTATCGCGCTCAATTAAGTGATGTTGATGAAGCGGCATTACCTGCAGGGGATGTACGGGTTAGGGTCCATTACTCCACCTTAAATTACAAAGATGGTCTAGCAATTACGGGTAAGGGGCCAATTGTTCGGCAATTTCCGATGATCCCTGGAATTGACTTAACCGGAGAGGTGATTGAAAGCAAAAGTCCTGAGTTTAAGATTGGCGATCTGGTTATATTAAATGGCTGGGGGGTCGGAGAATCGCACTGGGGAGGTTTGGCTCAACTAGCGAGTGTAAAGTCCGAGTGGCTGATTCCTTTACCCAAAAGCTTTACACCCAAACAATCTCTGGCGATTGGTACCGCAGGTTATACCGCCATGCTGTGCATTATGGCACTTCAAAAACATGGCCTGAAGCCTACCGATGGTGAAATTTTGGTGACCGGTGCAGCGGGTGGAGTGGGTAGTTTTGCAATTAGTCTTTTGCATCAATTGGGCTATACCGTTGTCGCCAGTAGCGGTCGCCCCGAAGAGGCGGATTATTTGAAATCACTTGGAGCTACTGAGGTGATTGATCGCGCCAGCCTTTCACAGCCCGGCAAACCCTTGGCTAAGGAGCGTTGGGCTGGAGTAGTTGATTCGGTGGGAAGTCATACCTTAGCCAATGCATGCGCTGCCACTAAAGCAAATGGTGCGGTTACGGCATGCGGACTAGCTCAGGGGATGGATTTTCCTGCAACAGTTGCCCCATTTATCTTGCGAGGCGTCACTCTTTATGGAATCAATAGCGTCACCCAGCCAAAGCAACAGCGGATTGAGGCTTGGGCTCAGCTCGCATCCTTATGTAAGCCAGACCAGTTAGCGACGATTGCTAAAGAAATTTCTCTGGGCGAGAGCATTCAGTACGCAGAGGATCTCATGGCTGGCAAGGTTCGTGGCCGCGTGATTGTGGACGTTAATCGTTAGAGTCCACACGCACTTGTCGCAATGGAAGCGCCAACCAGACCGCTTCCTTTTCTGCTTCACTGAAATTAGACCAGCTTGCAATCTCTTCGATGTTTCGAAAGCAACCAAAGCAATAGTTTGATGTTGGATTGATTTCACACCAATTGATACAGGGTGAGCCAATGCTTCCATCCAAGTTTCGAATCATCGATAGTAATCCGGAAAAATATTTTTAAGCCGCAATGTCTGATCGTATTCAATGAAGTCTGGAATTTCGCCTGCAAGTAATCGGTTCTTGTAGGACTGCCACATGGTAGGTTCAAATAAATCAGGATGGTGTTTGAGCAAAAGATCTCGGATTTGATCATTGCCCAGTAAAAATGTTTTATAAGTCTCTGGAAAAATATCCTTAGGACCAATGCGATACCAGGGCTCGCTTGCCATTTCATCATCCTCATTACGGGGCGCAGGAACTTCTCGGATCTCGCAATCGGTTAGATATTCAATTTCGTCGTAGTCATAAAAGGCGACTCGTCCATAGCGTGTTACCCCAAAGTTTTTATACAGCAAGTCGCCTGGGAAAATATTGGCTGCGATGAGATTTTTTATCGCTTCGCCGTACTGAATTACGCCATCCTCAATTTCTGTAGGCGAGCCCTCTTGAAGACGAATATTAAGAGGGGTCATGCGCCGTTCGATATAAAGATGTTTGATAACTAATTCAGCATCAGGGCCTTCGCCCCCGCTGAACTCCAGTAGGGATGCACAGTGCTCTTCAAGCTCGGTTAGTAATTCGGGGGTGAAACGATTTAATGGAAAGGCAACGTTGGAGAACTCCAGAGAGTCGGCCATTCGGCCAACCCGATCATGCTGCTTAACCAATTGGTATTTCGCCATAATTTGATCGCGCGAGGTTTCTTTGGGAGGCGGAAAATAATCCTTAATGAGCTTAAATACATAGGGATAGCTCGGTAGATCAAACACTAGCATCACTAAGCCGCGAATTCCAGGCGCAATCCGAAATTGATCGGTGGAATGCATCAGGTGATGCTGAAAATCTCGGTAAAACAAATTCTTACCGTGTTTTTGTAGTCCAATCATGTTGTAGAGCTCAGCCCGGGGTTTATGCGGTAAGAGGCTTCGCATAAAGGTGACATAAGCAGATGGGACCTCCATGTCGACTAGGAAGTAACTATGCGTGAAACTAAAAATAAGACGCAGGTCAACTTCCGAGAGCAAGATGCCATCAATAACCAATTGACCTTTTGGGTTATGCATCAGCGCTAGTACCACTGGAGAAATCTTTTCTCCATTAATGATGCGCCCCATGATGTAGGCGGTCTTGTTGCGAAAAAATAATGTACTTAGGGCATGAATCTGAAAATCTGTTGAACTTGTTGTGCTCGAGAGCGACTCTTTGATGAGTGCAGTTGTTAGATCGAGATCGCGCTCCAAATTTTCAAAGGAGTTTTTAAGATCAAAACTGGTAATCAAACTTTTTAGAACAGGTTGAAGACCTTGAACATCTCCCGGGTAATACGCCCGGTATGAGGGTTTTGACGGCGCCTCATCGTTTTCTAGATATTCAGTCGATATGGTGGGGCGAACAAATATAAATTTATTATTGAAATACTTGCTAGCAAGAATCCGCGTTGTGACTGAGTTAAAAAATGTTTCTGCTAATTCTGGCTGATGAAGATTCGATAGTAGTCCAATGTAATGTAATTTCACCTGTTGCCAAATTTCATCGGATAAGGCATGGGCATCAAACTCATCCTCAAGATTTTGGGCCGTTTCAATGACCCGTTGGTCATAAAATGTAATCCGATCGCGCAATAGTTGACGAATACCATGCCAGTCTTGGTTTTCAAAAGCTTCTTTAGCCAAACGGCCAGCATCCCTAAAAATACTGTAATGGCGCATAAATCCTTGAAGTAAGGTTTGGGCCATATCAAAAGCGACTTGCGATGATAATAGTTTGGGAAACGGATTGTTCATACCAAGAGTTTATCTAGCAATTAATTAGGATTCAAAGATGACCCAGTCAGGCCCTACAGGCAACCATCATGCAATAAAGCAATTGGGCTATCCATATGGAGAGACCCTAGTGGCGCAGGGAGCAACCTTAGAAGTTGCTCCTGGCGTGTATTGGATACGGATGCCACTGCCATTTGCCCTTGATCACATTAATTTATGGCTCTTACGGGATCAATTGGATGGTCAAGAGGGTTGGACCATTATTGACTGCGGGATTAGTAATGACCATACAAAGTCCTGCTGGGAATCCATCTTTACCAATCACCTCGAAGGTTTGCCTATTTTGCGAGTATTGGTCACGCATATGCACCCAGATCATATTGGCCTAGCCCATTATTTATGCGAGCGCTGGAAGATTGGGTTATGGATCTCTATGACTGATTTTTTGATGGCTCAATGGCTAAGCAGCAAAGAAGGGGGTGCTGCGATTGGTTCTACGCCAGGCAATGGTGGAACGGCTGATCACTATGCGCGCCATGGCTTACAGCATGCCGAAGATCTCGAGCGCATTCGCAGTCGTGCAGACTATTACAGTCGCTTAGTGCCTGAAGTGCCTAAACGCTATCACCGCATCATGGATGGTGATCATATTCAAATTGGCGAGCATGATTGGGTGGTGTCGATGGGGTATGGGCATGCCCCTGAACATGCAACCTTATATTGTGCATCCTTAGGAATCTTTATCTCGGGTGATATGGTCTTGCCACGTATCTCTACCAATGTCAGTGTTTATGATGCCGATCCGGATGCAAACCCCTTGGATCTTTATTTACGATCGATTGATCATTGGCGCTCATTGCCTGCTAAAACACTCGTTTTGCCATCGCATGGCAAACCTTTTGTGGGCTTACATGAACGGATTGAGCAGTTGCATGAGCATCACCGTGCTCGGTTAAGTGAGACCGTGATGGCCTGTCAAGAGCCGCGAACTGCTTATGAGATCGTTCCAGTTTTATTTCGGCGACCGCTCGATAACCATCAACTTAGTTTTGCAATGGGCGAAGCTATTGCTCACTTGAACTATCTGTGGCACCAGAAGATCTTGCAGCGCTCTTTGGGCGCGGACGGGATTTGGCGCTTTTGCGCTCTCTCGACTTAGTTTTAAATGATCCTTCAGTGTTTGATGGATTTGGGGGATTGGCCATTGCTTCACCAAATGACTTAATTGCCATGAGAGTAGCGCGTTGCACCTCTAGAGTCTGAATCGTTGACTTTAGAACATTTAGGTTGAGACTAAGCCAGGATTCAACGCTTTTAAGGTCTTTGATGCGCTTATCCAGCTCCTCGATATCAAAGGTTGGCGTTGCGCCGTTAAAGCCCGACATACCTGTACCCATATCAGGCATAAAAGAGGCGCCAGGCGCGCCAGTAGCATTTTGACCCCACATCGTTTTGAACATTTCTAGGCTTTGGTTAAAGTCGGGTATTGCACCAAACATATTCTCTCCTTGCGGGCTAAATAATCACATTATCGATAAAATAATGGGTCAATGAAGATTAATACGAGTTCTGCACCAATGCAATCCCAAGGAAGTCAATCGAAGTCCGGTACGCCATATACCCGA
>CANHDS010000046.1 GCA_947459465.1 Burkholderiaceae bacterium
CGAATGTTGCATTGAATGACAACTACATCATTTTCATCATATGAATTACAAATAAATTCGGTGGGTAATCGCTCCCCCTTTTTATTGACTAAATCAATATTCTCGTAACGAACAAAACCATGTTCAATAATTTCCCTATGCGCAATTAATGCTTTATTTTTGTCTGCTAAAAGTCCTATTTCCCAAAGTTTTTTTCCAAGTAAATCACTTTTGTCATAGCCCAAAAGTTGAATAATGTAGGGATTGGCGTCTTCGACTATTCCATCCGGATAAGACAAAATCAAAATTCCATCGCGCGCAGTCTCAAATAATCGCGTATACCTTATGCTTTTAGTGATTGTTGGACTTGATTGATTAACCATCAATTATCGTTCTGATTTATTCAATTTTTTAGTGGTTATCAATATTTTTTCTCGAGTCTAATTTTTAGTAAATGAAAAGGTTGAATGTTAAGTAATGTTTGAGATCGTCATTTTTTCATCCAAGCTTGAAAAAATTATCTGCTGAGTGACATTTATTCACGACTTACTGATTTTTTATTGATAAAAATCAATATTCCTATGGTATGAATATTTGTTCGATGATTCAAATTACTGGTATCAAATAATTATGATATGCATGTCTTGATGAATTGACTTTTCGTTGAAAAGCGCTACTCAAATCAGATTAATTTTGATTTTTACCTTTACTTCGATGGCTATTTAAAGCATAGTAATCTCTTATTTATGTCGTTTTATGAAAATATTTCTGTTAACTGCTTAATATTTATAAGAAAAACTAGTCAATGACAACTGAGTTTGAAAAAATTAATGCCAAGCTATTGGCTCATGAAGCAGAAATTACTAAGCTTCGTAGCGGCTATGTTCTCATGAATGAACGCTACGTCAAAGCTCTTACTAGTCTTAAAAATTTAACCTCAAGTGCATCTGAGGCAGCTAAAAAGGCGTGTCTCGCTGCTGAAAATGCAAAGGAAGCAACTGAGCGTTGTGCCAAAGCAGCAAAATTAGCAGCATCCCAATCAGTAATTGCTGCAGCCGAAGCAGCAGCGGAAGCTGCAAATTTCTCTGCAGAAGCATCTATCCAAGCTGCTGCTGCTGCGTCCGCTGCTGCTGCTGCAGCAGCGACGGCAGCTGCTGATCAGGCGGAAGCTGCCTCTCTAGAAGCATCAGCAGAGGCGGCATTAGCAACAAAGCGGGCAACTGAAGCAGCTAGTGAGGCCTTAAAACTCGCTCAAGCTGCGGCAAATTTTGTTAAATCCATCAAAAAAAATAAATCCTAAAAAAACAATTCTGCATATTTGGATTATTAAGCCAAACTCGGTCTTCTAATCTAAATTAAATTGATTAGTTATTTTTTTAAACGAAATTCATACTATCAAATGAAAAAGAATCGATTGTCTAATTAGACAATGAGCTTTTGATGAACCCTATCAATAGGATGGCGGAGAGGGTGGGATTCGAACCCACGGTAGGCTTGCACCTACGCCTGATTTCGAGTCAGGTACATTCGACCACTCTGCCACCTCTCCGATACTCGATGGCTCAATTATAGCGATCGAATCACCTCTAGCCCGCCCATGTAGGGCTGCAAGATCTTGGGGATCCGAATACTGCCATCGGCTTGCTGATAATTTTCCAGGAGTGCGACTCCGGTTCTGCCTACTGCTAAGCCAGAGCCATTCAAGGTGTGGAGCAATTCCGGTTTGTTCTGGCCCGATTTATAGCGAGCTTGCATCCGTCTAGCTTGAAAGTCTCCCATGTTCGAGCAGGAACTAATCTCCCGGTAGGCATTTTGTGATGGAATCCATACCTCCAGATCATAGGTCTTGGTGCTGCCAAAGCCCATATCACCCGTGCATAGGAGCATGCGACGATATGGTAGTTCGAGAAGTTCCAGAATTCTCTCGGCATGAGCCGTGAGCTCCTCTAGGGCTTGCATCGATTGATCAGGATGGCTGATATGCACTAACTCGACCTTATCAAATTGATGCTGCCGAATCATGCCCCTTACATCTCGACCATAGCTACCTGCCTCTGAGCGAAAGCATGGGGTATGGGCTACATACTTCATTGGTAATTGTTCGCTATTGATAATTGCATCTCTCACCAGATTAGTTACCGGCACTTCCGCAGTCGGAATCAAATAAAAGTTTTCAATGCGCTCACCACCATCGTCGGGATGCTCGCCACCCATCTTGCGTGGCACCTTAAACAGATCGGCCTCAAACTTTGGCAATTGTCCGGTGCCCATCATGGCCTGGGCGCTCACCAGATACGGTGCGTAGACTTCTTGATAGCCGTGCTGCTCGCTGTGTACATCGAGCATGAACTGGGCGAGCGCCCGATGCAACTTTGCGGCATTCCCCTTTAACACCACAAAACGCGCGCCGCTGATTTTGGCAGCCGCATCAAAATCGAGTCCAATCGGTGCGCCAAGATCCACATGATCTTTGGGCGTGAAATCAAAGCTTGTGGGCTTTCCCCACACCTTGATCTCTTTGTTTTCATCGGCAGTTTTACCCACCGGTACGCTCTCATCCGGTAAATTCGGGATGTTGAGCATCAAGTCTTTGATCTGTTCTTGCAGAATCGATAAGCGTGCAGAGTTTTTCTCAAGCGCTTGATTGACGCTGGTTGACTCGGCAAGTTCCGCATCCGCGTTCTCACCCTTGCCTTTTTTCATACCAATCGCTTTGGCTAATTGATTACGTTTAGCTTGCAACTCCTCAGTACCTGCTTGAAGCTGTTTGCGCTCATTTTCGAGTTGCATAAATAAGTTCGTATCAAGCTCAAACTTGCGAGTGGCTAAGCGTGCCTTGACGCTTTCTAGATCTTTACGAAGCAGTTGGGGGTCCAGCATACGATTCCTTCGGGTTCAAGCCATTAGTTTAGTCGCAAGACCTCAGCACCTTGCGGGGGCTTAAATTGAAAGCGGCTGGCATCCACACTGGGATTAATTTGCATCTGGTTAAAAATGACCAATACCATGCTGCCAAACCCATCGGTAAGCTCTAAGGCCTTGGGTTGGCCAGCGCTCATGCCAATCGCAATTTGGGTATATGGCAGATCGCCCTGCCCTGGTTTAGCCTTTGGCTTTAAGTTCACCCACTGTAAATTGGTTTTGGTCCCTGCGTCTTCCAAATCAAATTGCTGATCCAGAGCAGCGTCCCCAAACAGGATGGCGGCGGGCGATGCAGCCAAGGCCTGATTGGCTGACCGAATGGTTAATTGATTGAGGTCTTTATCCCACATCAGGAGTTGCTTACCATCCATGATGAGTTTTTGCTCATACGGCTTTTGAGTATCCCAGACAAAGCGACCTGGGCGCTGAAAGATAAATTGCCCAGAGGTTTGCCGAATCATCCTCGGTTTATCTTGCGGTTCATTGGGTTTAGGAGTGCGCATCTGTTGCTGCACAAACTCCCCTTGAGCAGAACGCACAGTTTTGACAAACTGGTTTAGTTGGTCAATACCTGAAGGTGGTGCTGGTTGCGCATGAATCGCATTTGGAATAGCTAATGCTGGGACGGCGAAATAGACAATAAAACGCTTCATTGTTTTGGGTTTGGTGACTTATTCGCTGGGGCGAACCAAAATCTCGCGATTGCCATTGCCGCCCATCTTCGAGACTAAGCCGGCTTTTTCCATATCCTCTAAAAGACGTGCTGCCCGGTTGTAACCAATTCGTAAATGCCGCTGTACCAATGAGATCGAGGCGCGTTTGTTCTCAAGCACAATCGCTACTGCTTGATCGTAGAGTGGGTCAGCTTCGCCACCACCATTCCCACCACCGCCATTGATGGCATCCATGGTGGACTCATCGGCGCCCTCGAGTACGCCATCGATGTAATTGGCTTCACCCTTCTCTTTCAGCCACGAGACCACGCGATGCACTTCATCGTCTGACACGAACGCGCCGTGTACCCGAATTGGCAAGCCGGTCCCCGGAGGCATATACAACATATCACCCATGCCCAATAGCGTCTCAGCACCTTGCTGGTCTAGGATGGTGCGGCTATCGACTTTACTACTCACCTGAAATGAAATTCGGGTTGGAATATTTGCTTTAATCAGGCCCGTAATCACATCCACGCTCGGGCGTTGCGTTGCTAGCACCAAATGAATTCCAGCCGCACGTGCCTTTTGCGCAATCCGTGCAATCAACTCCTCGATCTTCTTGCCAGAGACCATCATGAGGTCGGCCAACTCATCAATGATCACCACAATCACCGGAGCTTTATAGAGTGGTTCTGGATCCTCAGGCGTTAAGCTAAATGGATTAGTCAGTTTCTCACCCTTCGCCTCGGCTTCTAAAATCTTTTTATTAAAGCCTGCTAAGTTGCGCACCCCAAACTTACTCATCAGTTTGTAACGACGCTCCATCTCATTAACCGCCCAATTGAGTGCGTTGTAGGCTTGCTTCATGTCGGTAACAACTGGGCAAAGTAGATGCGGCACCTTCTCATAGACCGACATCTCGAGCATCTTCGGATCGATCATGATGAGTCGCACTTCATCGGGTTTGGCCTTAAAGAGGATCGACAAAATCATGGCGTTAATCCCCACCGACTTACCAGCACCAGTGGTACCAGCGACTAAGCAATGGGGCATCTTGGCTAAATCAGCCACCATGGGGCTACCCGAAATATCTTTACCCAAGGCTAAAGTAAGTAAGGAGTGATTGTCGTTATAGACCTGGGAGCTCAAAATCTCGGAGAGGTATACCGACTGTCGTGTCGGATTAGGTAACTCGAGCGCCATGCAGGTCTTACCAGGAATGGTCTCCACTACCCGCAAGCTCACCACGCCGAGTGAGCGTGATAAATCACGCGAGAGGTTCACAATTTGACTACCCTTCACACCGACTGCCGGCTCAATCTCATAACGCGTGACGACCGGTCCTGGATATGCCGCAATCACTTTGGCTTGCACCCCAAAATCATCGAGCTTGCGCTCAATCAAGCGGGAGGTGAACTCTAAGGTCTCGGCAGAAATCGTCTCTTTTGCTTCTGGAACCGGGTCTAAGAGTGAAAGTGGCGGTAACTCCGAATCCGGAATTTCTACAAAGAGCGGTTGTTGCTTCTCGCGCTCAACGCGCTCACTCTTCACAATCTTTAAGGGCTGATTAAAGATTTGTACCTTAGGTGCCACCTCTTCCCGAATCCGCACCTCTTCTACATGCTCTTCACGCTCAACCGCAGCTTGCTCACCAATCTTCTGATCCTCTTGTTCCTCGCGCTTCTCACGCAAACGACGAATACTTAGCTCGATAAAACGTCCAACTTGCTCAGAAAGCGTGAGCCACGAGAAATGCAAAAACAGGGAAAGCCCTGCGGCCAAACCAAAAATCAAGATGAGGGTGGCCCCAGTAAAGCCAAAGGCCATTTGTAGAGGGTCGCCAATCAGTTCACCCAGGATGCCACCAGGGGGTCTCGGTAACTCCCACTGCAAGGAATGCATCCGAATCGATTCCAATCCCATGCTGCAGGTGAGCGTCAACGCAAACCCAAGCCAGCGGGTCCAAAAAGATTCTGGTTTGGCATCTGGGTTAGTGGGTAATGGCACGCTCCACAACTCACGCCAGCCTTGATA
>CANHDS010000047.1 GCA_947459465.1 Burkholderiaceae bacterium
ATTTGTTCGTCAGGTAGCCGCTAACCGTGGAACGATTCTCTTTGTTGGCACGAAGCGTCAGTCCCGGGAAATTATTGCCCAAGAGGCAACCCGTGCCGGTATGCCATATGTTGATAGCCGTTGGCTTGGAGGCACTCTGACCAATTTCAAAACGGTTAAGGGCTCAATTAAGCGCTTAAAAGATATGGCTGCTGCAAAAGAAGCTGGCGATTGGGAGAAGCTCTCGAAAAAAGACGCCCTTACCAATGAGCGTGAGTTTGACAAGCTGCAAAAATCACTTGGTGGCATTCAGGATCTCAATGGCGTACCCGATGCTATTTTTGTTGTGGACGTGGGCTATCACAAAATTGCAATCACCGAGGCAAACAAGCTGGGTATCCCAGTGATCGCTGTGGTGGATACCAATCACTCTCCAGAAGGGGTTGATTACATTATTCCGGGCAATGACGACTCCAGCAAGGCTGTGATTCTTTATGTTCGCGGTATTGCAGATGCCATCCTAGAAGGTAAGGCAAACGCTGTGCAGCAAGTCCTTGAGTCTGTCAAAGAGGGTGAAGAAGAGTTTGTTGAAGAAGGGAAGGAAGACTGATGCCCGCGATTACCGCAGCGATGGTTGGCGAACTCCGCGCCAAAACTGATGCACCCATGATGGAGTGTAAAAAAGCACTAACGGAAGCCGACGGTGATTTAGCGAAAGCTGAAGAAATCTTGCGTGTCAAGTTGGGAAGTAAGGCCAGCAAGGCCGCTTCACGGATTGCTGCAGAAGGCGTGATTGTTTCGTATATCGCAGGAACAACCGGTGCTTTATTGGAAGTGAACTGCGAGACTGATTTCGTATCGAAAAATGATGACTTCTTGGCGTTTAGTAACGGCTGCGCCAAACTCGTTGCTGAGAAAAATCCTGCTGATGTCACTGCATTAGCCTCCCTTGAGCTCAATGGCAAGCCTGTCGAAGCTGTGCGCACTGAGTTGATCGGAAAGATCGGTGAGAACATGAACCCCCGACGCTTTAAACGTTTTACTGGCGGTGGTCAATTGGTTTCTTATCTCCATGGCAACCGAATTGGTGTGATGGTGGAATATGAAGGGGATGCAACAGCAGCCAAAGATGTCGCCATGCACATTGCCGCAATGAAGCCTGTCTCTCTATCAACTGCTGACGTTCCTGCAGAAAATATCTCAACTGAGCGTAAGATTGCTGAGCAAAAGGCTTTGGAGTCTGGTAAGCCTGCTGATATCGCCACCAAAATGGTTGAGGGTGCGGTTCAGAAGTATCTAAAGGAAGTATCTTTGTTAAACCAAGCTTTTGTAAAGAATGACAAGCAAACGGTTGAGCAAATGCTAAAGGCAGCTAATACGACGATTAAATCCTTTACTTTATATGTTGTTGGTGAGGGAATTGAAAAGCGTCAAGATGATTTTGCTGCTGAAGTGGCTGCTCAGGTTGCTGCTGCAAAGGCAACTGCGTAAGGTATATGCCGGGATATCAACGCGTTCTACTGAAGTTATCGGGCGAGGCCCTGATGGGCGAGGATGCCTATGGAATTAATCCGAAGACGATTGATTCCATGGTCACCGAAATCGCTGAGGTGGTTCAATTGGGCGTTGAGATTGCTATCGTGATTGGTGGCGGCAACATCTTCCGCGGTGTAGCAGGCGGTGCGGCTGGAATGGATCGTGCCACTGCCGATTACATGGGCATGTTAGCTACCATGATGAACTCATTGGCTTTGCAAGATGCGCTTCGGCAAAAAGGTATTGAGGCTCGAGTGCAGTCTGCTTTGCGGATGGATCAAGTGGTTGAGCCTTATATTCGACCGAGGGCTATCCGAGCCATGAAAGAGGGCAAAGTCGTCATTTTTGCTGCTGGTACGGGTAACCCATTCTTTACCACCGATACAGCCGCTGCATTGCGTGCTGCAGAAATGGGTGTGGAGGTCATGCTTAAAGCAACCAAAGTCGATGGTATCTACAGTAGTGATCCCAATAAAGATCCCAGCGCAACGTTGTACTCCACAATTACCTTTGATGAGTGCCTTATCAAAAATCTTCAGGTGATGGATGCAACTGCATTTGCTTTATGCCGTGATCGAAAATTACCCATCCGCGTGTTTTCGATCTTAAAGCCAGGCGCATTACTGAGTGTTGTGCGGGGCGAGCCGGAAGGTACCCTAGTTCACGTATAAAAGGAGAGTGGCATGTCGGCTGGACAAATAAAGACTAATGCAGATCAAAAAATGCAAAAGTCGATTGAAGCGTTTAAAGCTAATCTCGCAAAAATTAGAACAGGTCGAGCCAATCCAGGAATTTTGGAGCACCTCATGGTGGATTATTACGGTAATCCAACCCCCATCTCACAAGTGGCCAATTTAGGTTTAGCCGATGCACGCACCATTAATGTGACCCCGTGGGAAAAAAATATGGTGGCAGTGGTTGAAAAAGCCATTCGCGAGTCTGATCTTGGTCTTAATCCAGCAACTCAGGGTTCGGTTATTCGGGTGCCAATGCCCCCGTTGACCGAAGAACGACGTAAAGAACTTACAAAGGTCGTCAAGGCCGAAGGCGAAGAGACGAAGGTAGCAATTCGTAATTTGCGACGCGATGCGAATGAACATTTAAAGCGCTTGACTAAAGATAAGGAAATCTCTGAAGACGATGAGCGTCGTGCGCATGATGAGATCCAGAAGCTCACCGATAAGTTTGTCGCCGATGTCGATAAATTAGTGGCTGAAAAAGAAAAGGAAATCATGACGGTTTAACCGTCTTGATTTGGTCAAATGACCCAAGCCACTACCAGTTCTACGCTCGCTGTTCCTGCCGTTGGTAGTGTTCCCAAACATGTGGCCATCATCATGGATGGCAATGGTCGTTGGGCAACCAAACGATTTATGCCGCGCGTGGCTGGACATTCAGAAGGACTTGAGGCAGTCCGCAAGGTGGTGGAGGAGTGTGTCAAGCAAAACGTCGAATACTTAACCTTGTTTGCTTTTAGCTCAGAGAATTGGCGAAGACCCCCTGACGAGGTGGGCTTCTTGATGAAGCTTTTTCTAAAATCTCTTCGTAAAGAAGTTACGCGCCTTGCTGAAAATAATATTCGCCTCAAAATGATTGGCGACCTTAGTCGCTTTGGAAGTGCGATAACTGATATGGTTGAATTCTCTGAAGAGAAAACAAAGGATTGTAATCGCTTAACGCTCACCATTGCGGCCAATTACGGCGGTCGTTGGGATATTTTGCAGGCTTCTCAAAAAGCATTAGCGCAAAATCCCCAGATTGATCCTCAGGCTATTTCGGAAGAATGGTTGATCCCCCACCTCTCGATGGCTTATGCTCCAGAGCCTGATTTATTTATTCGTACTGGCGGTGAGCAGCGGGTTAGTAATTTTCTTTTGTGGCAACTGGCTTATACCGAGTTATATTTCACGGACATTCTTTGGCCAGACTTTGATGCCGTGGAGCTACAAAAAGCGTTTCTTTGGTATGCCAGGCGAGAGCGTCGCTTTGGCCGAACCAGCGCTCAATTGGTTGAAGAGCCCAATCCCATCCCTCTCTCCGATGCCGTCTAATTGGCATGCTTAAAACCCGGATCATTACCGCCGTCGTCATGCTGGCCATTTTGTTGCCAGTATTATTTTTATTTCCTCCAACTTATCTTTCTGGATTATTTTTCTTAATTCTTGTAGCAGCTGCTTGGGAATGGAGTCGTTTGATTGCTCCTAATGCATCCTACGCAGCCTATTTCTATGCTCTTATATGTGCCATGATTGTTATCTTTTTATGGCTCTTTGCAATTCCAAGTGTAGAAATCGCTTTACTGAGTATTGCGTTAGCCTTTTGGCTGATAGGTATGCCGATGATCCTATCCCAGGGAATTCATCTTTCATTAGTGCGCTGGCGATTTATTTTTAGTGTCCTCGGATTCATTGTTTTACCTACCGCTTGGTTATCCTTAGACGTGCTGCGAGAAATTGGTTTATGGTGGTTACTCAGTGCAATAGTATTGGTTTGGCTCGCTGATGTTGGAGCCTATTTTGTTGGAAAGTCTTTTGGTCGACGAAAGCTCGCGAGCCAAATTAGTCCAGGCAAGTCTGTGGAAGGGGCTGTTGGTGGGTTAGCACTCTGTTTGGTGTACGCCATAGGCTGCGTACAGTATTTACCCGCGAGCGATACCCTATTTGGATCGTTCCAGTCTAAATGGGGCTGGGGGTGGATGCTTCTCATGACTGCGGTTTTAGTGGCTTACAGCATTATGGGAGATCTATTCGAGTCGCAACTCAAGCGGATCGCAAAAGTGAAGGACAGCAGCCATTTATTGCCAGGGCATGGCGGATTTTTGGATCGTGTCGATGCTTTATTGCCGGCAATGCCAATTGCTGCATTATTCTCGATAATGGTGCGAAGCTAAAAGACAACTCTCCTTATGCACGATCTTATCCCACGAAAGCTTTGTATTTTAGGATCCACCGGATCAATCGGTGTGAACACACTTGATGTAGTGCGTGCCCATCCAGATCAATTTAAGGTGTGTGCTTTAACTGCTGGTCGACAAATCGATCGTTTGGCCGAGCAATGTTTGGAGTTTCGTCCGAAGATCGCGGTCGTTCATTCAGCTGACGATGCAAAAACTTTAAAAGGATTACTTGACGCTAAGCGCCTGTCGATTGCCGTGCATCATGGGGAGGCGGGCCTTATGACAGCGGTTTCCGAAAGTGAGTGCGATACCGTGATGGCAGCCATTGTTGGTGCCGCAGGTCTTTTGCCTACCTTACGCGCGGCTGAACTTGGGAAACGAGTATTGCTGGCTAACAAAGAGTCTTTGGTGATGTCTGGCGATATTTTTATGAATGCGGCGATCCAAGGCGGTGCAGAGTTGCTACCAATCGATAGTGAGCACAATGCAATTTTTCAGTGTTTGCCACCACACTTTACGAGTCCCAAAAATACAGCGCGCATGACAGAGTATTTAGGGGTTGAAGAAATTTGGTTAACAGCTTCAGGCGGACCCTTTCGAAATACCCCGATCGATCAACTAGCAAATATCACACCAGATCAGGCTTGCGCTCATCCGAACTGGGTGATGGGACGTAAAATCTCCGTTGATTCTGCAACCATGATGAACAAGGGTCTTGAAGTGATCGAGGCACATTGGTTATTTGGTTTGCCGCTCGAACAAATTAAGGTGTTAATCCACCCAGAGAGTGTGGTGCATTCCATGGTTCGTTATCGAGATGGTTCAGTCATGGCGCAGCTCGGACAGCCAGACATGCGTACTCCGATCGCATTTGGCTTAGCCTGGCCAAATCGAATTGATGCGGGGGTCGCCCCTCTCAATTTGACCCAGTTATCCGGCTTGCACTTTACCGAGCCAGATCTCCAGCGTTTTCCATGCTTAGGTCTTGCGTTTACTGCTGCAAGGCAGGGCGGCACGAGTCCGACTATTCTGAATGCTGCAAACGAAATTGCTGTAGCGGCCTTTTTAGAGGGCCGCTTGCCATACTTAAAAATTTCGCAGGCTGTTGAAGAGACTCTCAATCAACTTCCCAGCCAAAAGGCAGGGTCTTTAGATGAGGTCTTACATGTTGACCGAGAGG
>CANHDS010000048.1 GCA_947459465.1 Burkholderiaceae bacterium
CGCAGACTATAGCGATTACTGTCATAGATCTTACCGGGCACCAAGGATTCATGGATGTCACAAAGTTCATTGCCAGAGGAGAGGATTGCGACCTTGATCCGTTGATAGACTTCAAGCTCATGAATGCCCAGGGATGCAGCAAGACCAAGATCGGCAGGGCGTAGAACCCGGCCCTGCAAAATCGCTGCTTTACCTGACTGTAAATCTTCCCCCCGTAGACGTCGGTTCTCGCCTGCACGGACGGTATTGTTTGAAAAGCTCACTAGGCCATCGCGAAGAGTCTTGGTCAATTCTTGGGGCACAACAGTATCGCAAGTTGCTGGCATCAGAGCCCCCGTCATGATCTTGATGCATTCACCGGGCTTGACGGAAAGTAATTCAGTCTGCCCAGCATGCAGGGTTCCGATGACAGTTAATTCAATATTCTGGCGATCATCGCGTAATTCACTTCCTTGGAATGCATAGCCATCCATCGCAGAGTTATCGTGAGCGGGTACATCAATCGGGGACAAAATATCGTTAGCTAAGATACGGCCGAGGCATTGCTGAAGGGGTAAACACTCTCTTTTAGTATGAGTTGCCGAGAGCTCACTACTTGTAGCGATTAAATTGGCTATAGCTTGACGAGCCTCTGCCACGGATAAAAAATCCGACTGGAATTCTTGGTTTGCTTTACTAGTTTCCATGGCCTAGGAGGTTAATTTCTCTAATTCTGCTAGCTCTTCTGGGGTATTGGCATTAGCAAATGCAGCCTCATCCTGGAACATAGCCGTACAAGTATTTTGTGATGCAAACCAGCGATCAATCTTGCGATGCCCATCAGCTAAAAATTGTTCTAGAGAGTCGAGCACCTCATGCTTCATCAGGCAAAAGACCGGTTGCGCCCAAATCTTTCCTGATGAATCTTGGCTTGATGCATAGGCAATATTCGCTTCGTGTTTCATCAGAGTATTAGCCAAGGTCTGAACTAAATCAGTTGGGAAAAGTGGAGAATCACAGGGTGTGGTCATTAGGTAGGGAGTATTACAGGCTTTTAAACCCACCAGGTAGCCTGCCAAAGGACCGGCGAAGTCCTGATTTTCATCGGCTACTATCGGATAGCCATATTGCGAATAGATATCCTGATTGCGATTAGCGTTAATGAGTAAATCTGAGACTTGTGGCCTAAGACGATCAATTGCGTGCTCGATTAAAGCCTTTCCTTGAAAAGATACAAGGCCTTTATCGATTCCACCCATACGCTGTGCACGACCGCCTGCAAGTAATAGACCGGTGATTTCGGAACGTGCAATCATCCGCAAACCTTAACCACCAATATAGGACATTTCAACTTTACGTTGCTTGCGTTCTAAATCTTTTGTGTGAAGGTGTCTGATCTCGGAATAGCGATCATCGCGATTTGACCATGTTTGCATGACTGCATTTGCAATTTCAAGATCAGTCCGTCCGGATCGAATGAGGGTTTTGAAATCAAATCCTTCGGTGGCAAATAAACATAAAAACAACTTACCATCAGTGGATAGTCGGGCGCGGGTGCATTCGTGGCAAAACGTTTGGGTAACACTAGAGATCACACCAATTTCACCAGACCCATCCTGATAGCGCCACCGTTGAGCGACTTCGCCGGAGTAATTCGGATCGACTTGCTCAAGGGGGTAGTGTTCAGAAATCGTAGCAATCACTTCAGCAGATGGTAAAACTTGATCCAAATTCCAGCCGTTGGAGGACCCAACATCCATAAATTCAATAAAACGTAGCGTGATACCACGATTACGGAAATACTTAGCCATCGGCAAAATCTCGTGATCGTTCACCCCTTTTTTGACCACCATATTGACTTTGATACCCTCGAAGCCCGCCTTTTGTGCCGCCTCAATTCCTTTGAGGACATCACTTACTGGATAGTCGACATCATTCATGGCCTTGAATACCGCATCATCGAGTGCATCCAAGCTAACGGTTAGCCGCTGCAAACCAGCTTCTTTCAAAGGGACCGATTTCTTGCTTAAAAGACTGCCATTGGTCGTTAAGGTTAAGTCCACTTCTTGATCCAATGGGGTTCGAATCTTGGCCAGCATCGAAACTAAGGTTTCAAGATCTTTTCGAAGTAATGGCTCACCGCCGGTTAGACGAATCTTCTCAACTCCGAGAGAGACAAAAATCGCGGCTAAACGATGCATCTCTTCAAAACTTAATAATTCCGATTGCGCGAGATAGGGGTAGTTTTGATCAAATACCTCTTTGGGCATGCAGTAAGTGCACCGAAAGTTACAGCGGTCGGTGACCGAGATTCGTAAATCACGTAATGGCCGCTGACGACGATCGAGCGTGCGACTGTGAGCTTCGCTAAGCGTATTTGGAATGGATGGCAAAGGACCCCCAGGGGTCTCTTTGCGGATCGGTATAACGGGCTTTACCATCATTCACATTATGGCCTTAAATGACTAAATCGTTTTATCGATGGTTTTTTCTTGGCCGCCTGTCTCGACCAACACCATAGGGCCAGTTGGTAGGCTAGCAGGGGCTTTGGGTACTCGTGGAACTCGGGGCGCTGGGCTCTCTGCCTGAATCTGGGTTTGAACTTCCGCCAACTTGGATTGATCTGTTCCTACCCAAACCATCCCCGCTCCTTGCACTACATCTTTGAGTGGCTCTTCAGCGAGGGGTGTGAATGCAACTTTAGGTAATTCAGGTGGTGGGGCTAAAGCCACATCTAAACTCACGGGAGCTACCGCTGAGGTTGCAACTGCAGAGGAGACTACCTCTTCATGCCTTTCTTTACGCTGATTGGTACGACGTGCGCCAGTTGACTCTCGAAAGGTACTTACAATTCGAGTCAGTGGCACGGATGCCGAGCGACCACCAAGCCCCATCGGGAAACCTGGATTTGATTCTGAAGTCGCTGCCAAGTCACTGGTTTCATTGCGTTCGGTTCGATCACCACGGTTACGCCCTCGGCCTCGACGGTTGCGACCGCGTCGGCGATCATCTCCGGCATTCTCTGACTCATTGGCTGTACCCGCTACCTGAGGTGTTGGGTTGACGGTTTCTACCTTATCTTGAATGTTTTGTCGATCACCTCGGTTACGACCGCGACCTTCTGTACGGGGCGGGCGATTTGCTGCAGCTTCAGTCGGCTCAGCGGCTTTATCCGTTCGCTCAATTGAGTCACCACGCTGATTACGTTCATTACGATTGCGACCTCTGTTGCGATTGCGATCACCATTGCGCCCGCGATTTTCAGAACGGGTAGTTGGTTTAGTTTCTGGGGCAGGCTGTGGAGCACTTGATGAAAATAAGTTTTTGATAAATCCTAGAAAACCACCCGACTCTGGAGTGGATGAACTAGCTTTTGGATCCCGAGCCGGACGTGGTGCGGCTGCAGGCGCTGGTTGACTGGGAGTAATACCCTTCACTGCTGCCTCAGGGCGGGTGCGCACCTCTTCGTTCTTACGACCAATGACCGCGTCCGTTTCAAGTTCACGAGAAGCCTCTTCCACCATCACATAGCTAAGCTTTTGTTCATCCAAGCGCGGATCATCATGCCGTAGACGTTCTAGCTTGTAGTGAGGAGTCTCAAGATGCTTGTTCGGAATCATCAAAATATGCACCTTAAAGCGCGTCTCTATTTTGATCACTTCAGCACGTTTTTCATTGAGCAGGAAGGCGACGACTTCAACTGGCACTTGGCAATGAATCGCAGCTGTGTTTTCCTTCATGGCCTCTTCCTGAATAATTCGCAGGACTTGTAGAGCGGAGGATTCGGTATCACGAATATGACCCGTACCATTGCACCGTGGGCAAGTAACGTGACTGCCTTCCGAAAGAGCAGGACGCAAACGCTGACGCGAGAGCTCCATCAGACCAAACTTAGAAATCCTGCCCATTTGCACGCGGGCGCGATCATGACGCAAGGCATCACGTAGGCGGTTTTCGACATCCCGCTGACTCTTTGATGACTCCATGTCAATGAAGTCAATCACGATCAAACCACCAAGATCACGAAGACGCATTTGCCTTGCAATTTCATCGGCAGCTTCCAGATTTGTTCGTGTTGCAGTTTCTTCAATATCTGATCCACGTGTTGCACGTGCAGAGTTGACGTCCACCGATACCAAAGCCTCGGTATGATCAATCACGATCGCTCCACCAGACGGTAAAGGAACCGTTCTGGAATAGGCCGTTTCAATTTGATGCTCAATTTGAAAGCGTGAAAATAGGGGTACATCATCTTGATAACGCTTCACTCGCGGTAAGTTATCTGGCATGACTACCGACATGAATGCCTGAGCTTGCTCATGGATATCATCGGTATCAATCAAAATCTCGCCTATGTCGGGCTGGAAGTAATCACGAATGGCGCGGATCACTAAACTGGACTCTAAATAGATCAGCAATGGCGCTGAGTTGGATTTGGCTGCCTCATCAATTGCTTTCCACAATTGCATGAGGTAATTAAGGTCCCACTGAAGTTCATTGGCATCTCGCCCAATACCTGCAGTTCTAGCAATAATGCTCATCCCCTCGGGAACTTCAAGTAGTGCCATAGCTTCACGCAACTCTTGCCGATCTTCGCCTTCAATGCGGCGAGATACACCGCCTCCACGCGGATTATTTGGCATTAACACCAAATAACGACCCGCCAAAGAGATAAAGGAGGTTAGGGCTGCCCCTTTTTGGCCACGCTCTTCCTTTTCCACCTGAACAATGATTTCTTGACCTTCGCGGAGTGCATCCTTGATTGAGGCATTGCGAACATCAATACCGTCCTTAAAGTAGGTTCTGGCTACTTCCTTGAAGGGTAAAAAGCCGTGTCGCTCCTCTCCGTAATTAACGAAGCAGGCCTCTAAAGACGGCTCAATTCGGGTGATGACACCTTTATAAATGTTGCCTTTACGCTGTTCGCGCCCGGCAGTTTCGATATCGATATCGATTAGTTTTTGACCATCAACGATGGCCACTCGCAACTCTTCTTGTTGCGTTGCATTAAACAACATGCGCTTCATAACACTCTCCTTAATAGGAGGCGGATTTGAGCGACGCGAAGTGGATGACTGCTAAGCTCCGAGGAAAATCCCCAGAGTGCTGGGGTGAGACAAACAAAGTTCCTAAATAGGAAAAGCGCCAATTAAATCGGCCTAGGTCTCACATGAACGCTCGCCACAGAGATCTCCTTTAGTTCTCAATGTAGGCGCTCGTTTAAAAACGGTCATCTGCTTTCGGGGGTCGCGGCAAATATCACGCCAACCCTTGCGCCTCATTAAAACGGGAGAGGGGCAACCCCGGGAGTCTATTCATGGGCGACTCCAAGCTCCGAAATTCAAATTCCTAGTCATCAATGACTTAGAGCCTTGATTATAGGTCACAAAACGGTCGACAATGGGCATGAACGGATGAATAAAATCATGAAGCCCCCCACAAAAGCACGTATTTCTGGCAAGGAACCCTCTAAAACGAGGGTTTTGGCAGCCGTTTTAGAAACCGTTGGCCCCGATTTTGCCGGTCAGCGATTGGATAATTACTTACTGAGATGGGCCAAAGGGGTCCCCAAAAGC
>CANHDS010000049.1 GCA_947459465.1 Burkholderiaceae bacterium
ATAATACGTTTGACCATTCGTTCAATTCGGGGGGAATGGTTATTCTTCTGAAAGTAGCTTGAAACTCGCTTTTTAAGGTCTTTGGCTTTACCAACATATAAGATATGACCTGACTCATCAAAAAAGCGATAAACACCTGGCATCCCAGGTAGCCCCTTTAAATCATTACTTAAGGATTCAGGAAGTAAATTAGTCATGCGTTGGGATATTTTCTGCCAAATTATCGATAACTATGGGGATGCTGGTATTTGTTGGCGCCTGGCGCGATCACTGGCAACTCAATATGATCAAAATATACGCTTATTTTGCGATGATTTACATACCTTGCAGCTGATCATGCTAGGTCAATCCCATCTTAAAGGCATTGACGTACTCCCTTGGGAAGCGAGTCATCAAAATGCTCGTCATTCACTAGACCTACCCGATGTTGTTATTCAGGCATTCTCGTGTGAACTACCTAGCCGCTATCTTAATAGCATACTCGTTGCACCCCAAAAGTCCATCCTAATCCATCTCGAGTACCTAAGTGCAGAGCCGTGGGTGGCCGACTTTCATGGCAAAGCATCCCCAAATACACATGGCTTACAAAAATATTTCTTCTTCCCGGGATTTCAAGCCAACACTGGGGGCTTATTACTAGATCCTATTCCAAGAAAAGATGTGAAACCCTACCCCGATAGCCTAGCTGCGGTATGGCAACAATGTCGCACTAATTCAAGAAAAATTAGTATTTTTTCGTATCCCGGAGCACCAATTAAAGAATGGCTAGTAAATCTCAATCAGCTCGAAGAGCCCTTTGATATTTTTTTGGCATTTGGTAATGCCCAACTGCTTAACCTACAACATCACCATTGGCCAAATTTAAATCTTATATCGATGCCATTCATTCCCCAAGATGATTACGACTGGCTCTTGGCGCACTGTGACTTCAACATTGTGCGCGGGGAAGATTCGTTTATCCGAGCCCAGTTAGCTGGAAAACCGTTTATTTGGAATATCTATCCCCAGGATGATGGGGCCCATCATACGAAGTTAAAGGCTTTTTTAGATCTTTATCTCGAGGGCGTCGATCCGCAACTGCAAAAGCTCATCACAGATGCGATGGATTGGGGGGGGAGTCAAAAATGGTGGGATCAACTACCGGTATGGTCAGAACATGCCAAACGCTGGCAAAACACCCTCATCAATCAACAATTCGATGGTGGCTTGGCGGGTAGATTGGTGCGGTTTGTCAGTTAAATCATTAACCAGTTAAAATGCTGGGTTTGAATCAATTGGCCCAAAAGGGGTCTGCAATCCGTCAATATCAGGAATTATTATGAAAATCGCTCAAGAACTCCGCGTGGGTAACGTTGTCATGATTAATGGTGACCCCATGGTGGTCCAAAAACACGAATACAGCCGCTCCGGCCGCAACTCGGCCGTAGTCAAAATGAAGTACAAGAACTTATTAACAGCAGCCCCGAATGAGGGTGTATACAAAGCGGATGATAAGTTCGATGTTGTGATTCTTGAGAAGAAAGAATGCACCTACTCCTATTTTGCTGACCCAATGTATACCTTCATGGATGGCGACTACAACCAATATGAGGTTGAAAAAGACAATATGGGTGATTCGCTCAATTACCTCGAGGAAGGCATGGCTGTTGAGGTTGTGTTCTATGACGGCCGAGCTATTTCCGTGGAATTACCCACCTCGGTTGTGCGTGAAATTACCTACACCGAGCCAGCTGTAAAAGGTGATACCAGTTCTGGTAAGGTACTTAAAAGTGCCAAAATTGCAACCGGCTTTGAGATTCAAGTTCCCTTGTTCTGTAGCACTGGGGACAAGATTGAAATTGATACCCGCACCGGCGAATATCGTAGTCGCGCAAACTAATTCTCTAGCAATCTATTCAAAGCCCCTCTGTGAGGGGCTTTTTTATTGGCCAATCAAAAATGGATGCTTTTAGGCCTTCCGCCTCGCGCACCATTTTCACGAGCAGCTCGTGACTTTGCTGAACTCTTTACACGACCAGCATTTGCTAAATGAGCCTTTAAAGACCACTTGGAGCCGCCAAAAACTCCAGAGAGCAATCCCTCAATCGTAAGATCAACATCTAATTTTGGCCAACGTAAACCGGTACCAAATGGACTAATTTCGATACTTGATAAAGAGTCTGCTGATTTTCTAGCCAAACCTTCGGCCAATTTTGGTGGAAATGAAAATGAAGACCCATTAGCCAACAGAATAACAATCAATCTTTTTTTAGGATCGTATGAGGCCTTAACTGCATATAAATTAGTTGCTCTTTCAAGCTTTCCTCTTTTCTGAGCCCTTTTGACCTTTGTCAGAGCTTGATTAAGCCATTGATCCTTTGAAGGACTAGTTTTGCTCATGGTATGTAATCCATATTTTTTGGAGACTATCAAGGTTTAAATATACCCCCATTAATGACTTTCTTACTTGATCAGTTTTAGGCTTTCCTAATATTGATATCAATGATGGTGGATTTGATAAATTGATCTTTATCTCCCAATTTTGACCAAAAACATGAGCGTGTGGCGGAGGATGATCGTTCGAATAAATTGTAATTCGAAGTTTTTGATAAAAAATAGATGGCACAAAACATTTTAACCCAACATGTTAGGTTAATTCAAGCTTTTACCTAACAAAACCCATTTCAATCAAAATATTTTTCGCTTGCAGATACTCAGCGTCTTTCTGCAATTCATCCCAAGATTGGGATTCACCCTTCGGAAATAATTTCTTGAGCCGCATTGAAGACTCCATGAATTTTTTTGGAGCAACGCTTAGTTCGCTGAGCAAGCGATCGGCAAGATCGGGGCGATTACAAATCAGTACCGCGTCACATCCTGCCTTGAGTGCTAATTGAGCTCCCTGCACTACATCACCAGCAACACTTGCCCCCTCCATGGAGAGATCGTCACTAAAGATCACGCCACTAAACTTTAGCTTTTGACGCAGGATGGTTTGCAACCAAATGCTAGAAAAGCCAGCAGGTAGTGCATCAACCTTTGAATAAATCACGTGAGCAGGCATGACCGAGGCAAGACTGATATCGAGCCACTCATAAGGCTTCAGATCATCATTCTCAATCGATTTCAGTGAGCGCTCGTCTTTAGGAATAGCAACATGGGAGTCTGCCTCAGCCCATCCATGCCCTGGAAAGTGCTTACCGCAATTGGCCATATCACCTAAGCGGAGTCCCTCATTCAAACTTTTTGCTAAAACATACACAATTTCTGGATTGCGATGAAATGAGCGATCTCCGATGACGCCACTGCGACCAAAATCCAAGTCCAATACTGGCGTGAAACTAAAATCAACACCACATGCTCTTAGCTCGGTTGCAAGCACATATCCGCATGCGGTTGCTACTTTCATTGCTGTGATAGCAGAACTTGCCCCAACTCCATTGCGCATCCATAAATCACCTAAGCGCTGCATTGCCGGAAGGTGCGTAAAACCATCCACCTTACAACGCTGTACTCGACCACCCTCATGATCAATGCAAATCAGAATGTCGGAGCGGACTTGTTTGATTGACTTGGTAAGCGCAGTTAACTGTTTGCGAGATTGAAAGTTCCGCCCAAATAAAATTACACCTCCCGTCAAGGGATTTTTTATGCGTCGGATATCGTGTTTGTTTAAGGTTAATCCCTCAACATCCAAAATAATGGGGCCTGGATTACTTTTGGTTGCCATGGTCTTAACCAAGATAATTTTGTGGATCATACGTGGTGACAATAGGTGTGCCGTAACTCACGATCACAAAAGCCATTACCATTTCTTGCTCGTCAGTTACTGTCACATGCGCATGCCATTGTTTATCTTCCATAAACTGTAACAGAGCTCCTGAATATTTTGTATAAGGCTTCCCACTGGGCTCGTTTAGCGTTTGCAATGATCGCCAGCTCATGGGCAGATGCATACCCAAACCAATCGCTTTTGAAAACGCCTCCTTGGCAGCAAAGCGCGTAGCCAAATAGGCTATGCCCCGCTTGTGATTACGGCCAAGTCGTTGCTGAAATACCTGATATTCTTCGTCACCTAGAACTCGCTTAGCCAAACGTCCTTGAGTACGCTCATAGGCAGCTTGTAAACGGCTCATCTGCAAAAGATCAGTACCAATTCCGACAATCATTTCGCGCGCGCCTCGTTCATGAGTCTGCGCATATCTCGAATCGCATTCGGTAGGCCTTTAAAAATAGCTTCTGCAACGATCGCATGCCCAATATTTAGCTCACTGATTTCAGGAATTTTTGCAATAGGCTGAACATTTAGCTCATTTAAGCCATGGCCCGCATTCACTCGAAAGCCCAAAGTCTTTGCATAGACCGCAGCCTCTGCGATTCGCTGCAGCTCGAACGATTGGCGATCTTCTTGAGCATCGGCATAAGTGCCAGTATGTAATTCAATCACGGGGGCACCCACTTCTTTAGCGACATCAATTTGGCGAGGGTCTGGATCAATAAAGAGTGAGACCCGAATACCAACAGCTTGAAGTTGTTTGATAGCAGAACGTACTTGATCGCGATGGGTTAGAACATCAAGCCCACCTTCGGTGGTAATTTCGGTCCGCCTCTCAGGAACCAAGCACACATCTTGTGGCTTGACTTGAGCGGCAATACCCAACATCTCGGGCGTAATTGCGCATTCCAAATTCATACGAGTGCGTATCAGGGGTCTAAGCGTAAATAGATCGGCATCCTTGATATGACGACGATCCTCTCGTAAATGCAGGGTGATTAGGTCTGCACCCGCCTCTTCGGCAATTCGTGCTGCCATGATTGGATCAGGATAGGACGTCCCCCGGGCATTACGCACGGTTGCGACATGATCGATATTAATTCCGAGTTCAAGTGAAGCCATAGCTAATATTAAAGCCTTACTACCGATTAGATCTTTTTTAGGTCGATCAAGATCTGACGAGTGGTCAGCATTTGATCTTGCAGATGAATACCCAACAGGAAACGCATCAATTGTTTACTCTGACTCAGAGTCTCTGACCCCGAAAAATCACCTTGTGCCATGGCCCGCAAGGCCGATCCATCGAGCACTGGCCAATGACTAGGGTCATCGGGTTGCCATGGACGAATTCCTTTTTCTGGCTGATAAACGTATCGCTCGCCATCCATCGGTTGTGAATGGGTCTCGACACAATGATCAAGTGCTGCTGCATAACCAGTCTCACGCAAGAGGGTGAGCTCAAAGGGCCGCAAGGTTTGCTCGATTGTTATCCCAGATGATTCGATTTGAGAGAGTGCATAAACCGTATTAGCGTAATGATCGTAGAGGGACTCATACGCATCTTCTCTATCTAAAAACTTAACTAGTAACTCATTGAGATAAAAACCACCTAACAACGCATCTCAAACCAAGGCAGGGGAACCTCCGACCCATTCTGATTTAGTGAGGGTTCTGAGTTCTGATTTACCGCTCCATGAAATCAGTAGAGGCTGAAAGCGCTGCAGGACTGGTCGTAAGCTCGAATGAGGCCGCTTAGCGCCCTTGGCAATTAATGCAATTCGTCCGTGAGTACGA
>CANHDS010000050.1 GCA_947459465.1 Burkholderiaceae bacterium
GCCATTTTCAACACTGACTTCGGAGCTTAAATTTTTAGTATCGATCGCGTAGCCTTGTTCAGTCTTCATGCCCACACTATCTTTATTAATCGCAACTAACAAAGAGACTTTGCCATCGTGATGAATTTTAGGAACTACCTCGAGACGTAAGTTTGCTTTACGAAACTGAATTTTATTTCCTCCATTTGAGGAGGATGTTTGGTATGGCAATTCAGTACCTTGCTCAATCGTTGCTTTCACCATATCGGCCGTCATGATGCGGGGATTTGACAATATCTTGCCCTGTCCATCACTTTCAAGTGCGCTGAGTTCAAAATCGAGTAAGCGAGTGGCATTTTTACTGAGTAAAGTTGCGGCTGCAGTTACGGGCTCAAATCCACCAAGGCCGCTAGCACCAAGGTGAGACCCTATTGCAAACGAACCCTGAACACGTTCATTGCCTCCTGCCGTGCTATCTGGTTTCGAGCGTAAGCCAAGTTTTGCACCTAGGTTGCGGGCAAATCGATGGTCTGCTTCAACGATCCGGGCCTCAATCAAAATCTGTCGTGGTGTGCCATGATGCTCACCGCCAAATGGTAAAGCAGAGTCGTCTCTCCGCTGCTTTTGAAAGGTATTGATTTCTTGATGTGGAGCAATCCAATAGACCCCCTGGTTACGAATGAACCGCAGGCCTCGACTTGCCAAGATAGTTGATAAAGCAGTTTGCCATGGAATATCGACCAGCTGAACATTGATAGTACCTTGAATACTTGGGCTTAATACAAAATGCGTATTACCGAGTTGTCCCAACGCATGAAGTAAATCTACCAGTGGCATGTCTTTTGCTGAAATAGAAATTGGTGGATTGAGCGCGGCATGATCGCTCGCCAGATGAAATGCAAATACGCTTTGCGAGCCAAGTAAAAGCCAAATCCAAATGCATTGAAATACTCTACGCATCATGGCGAAATTAGTACTACTTGCTTCCCGCCAGGGCCTTGCAAGGTAGCTTGGGATTGATCAAATTCCGTAATTTGCCAGCCCGGTTTTGCAAATGCGTGTTTTGCAAAGAGCCGACTCTGTTGACCATCATGCATCATTACGAAGGCGCCATCCTTATTTTTTCCAACACCTAAATGACGCCATTTCTTCAATTCAACTTCATCGGGATCAGGTATTGCGAATCGTTTCGTTTCTTTGGCAGGAATATATCGCTTAGCTTGAACTTTCTCTAGAAACTCCAGGATTAGCTCAACATTTTCGTCCGCCTGCCCACGAAGATCATCGATCTGGCCTTGAATTGCGATTAGCTCACGCTTCACCACAGTTTGATTTGATCCATTCTGACCGCGTTCTGCGAGTTCCTGAATTTGGATGGTCAAATAGACTAAAGCCAAAAGAATCCCTAGAAAACCAATCCCAACGATGAGCATCCCAGGATGAAGCGATGCGAGAGAAGATTCTTTGAAGGCGCTAATGCCTGACCAAGATTGCCCTATTTGATTAGGCCGCGTAGCCTGGCGCTTGCTTTGCAAATGATCGGCCCCGGGATCATGCTCCAAAATCGCAGGATCATTGCCTAAACTTTGCAGTGTTTCGTCAAAATCTTCCCGTTTGATATTGCGATAGACCATGCCCCATTGTGTTGGAGCCAACTCTTTTTTGAAATCAGCAAAACCGGAATAATTGATCAGCCATTCTTGTAAATGCTGTAGGACCATATAATTTAAATATGGCTAATCCACCGAGCAAAAAACCACCTTTTCAACGAGGCTCAGGAGCGCATTTTTCTCATAAGTCCGGCGCTAGCCCTCTGATTAAAGCCCTATTGATTTTGATGGTGGTGGTAGGCTTGCTATTTGCCATGCTTGTTGCTTATGCATTTATTATTGCCAAACCAAATTTACCGAATATTTCAGCGCTAGTTGAGTACAACCCGAAAGAGCCACTGCGGATCTACACCGCGGATAAAGTATTAATCGGTGAGTTTGGAGAAGAGCGACGTAGCGTTGTTCCGCTCAATGAAATTCCGGTTTACCTCAAGTATGCAGTCATTGCGATCGAGGATGATCGCTTTTATAGCCACGGCGGCGTTGATTATTGGGGAGTTCTACGAGCGACCTTAGCCAATTTACGAGGGCGCCTTTCGCAAGGGGCATCGACTATCACGATGCAAGTAGCGCGTAACTTTTTCTTAAGTAATGAAAAAACTTTTACTCGTAAGCTCTATGAGGTGTTACTTGCCTGGGAGATCGAAGCTCAGTTAACCAAAGATAAAATTCTTGAGATTTACATGAATCAGATTTATTTGGGCCAGCGCGCATATGGATTTGCGAGTGCCTCCAAAATTTACTTTGGTAAAGAACTTAAAGACATTAATATTGCTGAAGCGGCGATGTTGGCAGGCCTACCAAAGGCACCTTCTGCCTATAACCCGGTTAGCAACTACAAGCGTGCCAAGATTCGTCAAGAGTATATTTTGCAGCGCATGCGCGATCTTTCGTACATTACTCCAGCCGACTATGAAAAAGCGATGGCGGAGACGATCAAAATTCGTGGCCTAGGAAAAGAGTTCGATACCCGAGCAGATTTTGTGGCTGAAATGGCCAGGCAGTTTCTCTTTTCTCAATATGGCGACATTATCTATTCGCAAGGAATCAATGTTTACACCACAGTCTTAAAAGCGGATCAAGATGCTGCGTATGCTGCGGTTCGCAAGGGTATCTTTGATTATGATTTGCGACATGCGTATCGCGGCCCAGAAGGTTTTGTCGATTTGCCTGAGGACCCTGTTAAGCGCCAGCGTGCAATTGATGATGCCTTACTTGATTACCCAGCACTTGATGAGCTGCAATCAGGGGTGGTCTTGGAGGCAAATCCTAAAGAGTTAAAGGTCATGATTGCGACTGGGGAGCAAATTACGATCAAGGGCGATGCATTACGACTTGCAAGTGCCTCATTATCCGAATCAGCGCAGCCTAAACGGCGCATTCGCCCAGGCGCTGTTGTCAGACTTCTCAATGATGATGGCGTTTGGAAGTTAGCCCAGCTGCCCCAAGTCGAAGCTGCCTTTGTAGCCCTTGATCCCAACGATGGAGCAATCTTGGCCTTGGTCGGCGGTTTTGATTTTCGCCGCAATAAATTCAATCACGTGACCCAAGCATTTCGCCAACCAGGCTCCGCATTTAAACCCTTTGTTTATGCAGCGGCTCTTGAACGCGGCCTAAGCCCCTCAACGATGGTCAATGATGCGCCACTATCGATCGGGGCATTAGAGACCGGGAGTCAAGTTTGGCAACCAAAGAACTACGATGGGAAGTTTGACGGCATGATGCGCCTGCGTACGGCGTTGGCAAAATCTAAAAATTTAGTGTCAGTCCGCGTGATTCGTAAAATCGGTCCCTCATACACCCAAGAATTTATACAGCGTTTTGGTTTTGAGCCTGAGAAGCATCCACCCTATCTCACTATGGCTCTTGGCGCCGGATCCGTCACTCCATTGCAAATGGCCAGTGCTTATAGCGTGTTTGCGAATGGCGGCTATTTTGTAAATCCTTATTTGATTGATAAGGTAACTGATGCAAAAGGGCAAACTTTGTTTCAGGCAAATCCGGTACGGGTTGGAAAAAATGCGATTCGAGTCTTGGATGCGCGTACCACCTTTGTGATGGATAGTATGTTGCAAGAGATTACGAAGACCGGAACCGCGGCGCGCGCAAGACCCGCTTTAGGTCGTAATGATATCGCTGGAAAAACTGGAACAACGAATGATTCACATGATGCGTGGTTTGCTGGATATAACCCTCGGGTTGCGGCAGTCGCTTGGATTGGTTTTGATAATCCAAGAAGCCTTGGTGATCGTGAGACAGGCGGTGGTTTGGCATTACCCGTCTGGATCAATTTTATGTCGGTCGCGCTTCGAGGTGTTCCTGAGATGAATCGTACACCTCCGCCTGGGGTTTCTGAGTTTGATGGCGATTGGATCATTCCAGAGTTCGCCCCCTTGGGCGGCGTTCGTCAAATTAATTAAGTAACGATGGCCCGCAAAGCGCGCTTGGTCATTGCTGGACAAGCGATGCACCTTTTAGTGCGCGGCCACAATCGTCAAATTATTTTTAGTAACGATGCAGCTTGCCGAGCCTATTTGGATTGGTTGCGCGATGCGGCAAAAGAATTTGGATGTGCGGTTCATGCTTATGCCTTGATGCCCAATCATGCCCATTTATTGGTGACCCCTCGTTATGAATATTCTTTATCCAAGGTCATGCAATCATTGGGGCGCCGCTATGCGCAATACCTCAATCAGAAACAAGGAACCTCAGGCACGATTTGGGAGGGCCGCTTTTGTTCTTCCCTCATCGATCCTGGGTATGCCTTACGAGTGCAGCGTTATATTGAACTAAACCCTGTGCGAGCCGGGCTTGAATCCCGCGCAGAAGATTGTTTAAACACAAGCTTCCAAAGCCATATCGGCGGCAAGGGGGAGCCTTGGCTTACTGATCATCCGGAATTTTGGGCTTTGGGAAATACGCCCTTTGAGCGCCAGCTTGCCTGGGCTGGGTATGTGAGAGAAGGGTCTTCCCATCATGAGGATCATACAATTACAGAACATTTAATCCGCTCAAGGCCTTGGGTAAGCCCTGAATTTATCAAGCAAAATCCCAAGCTGAACCTAGACCAATGGAAGCTAAAACCGCGTGGTAGACCCAAAAAAGATTAAGTCTGTCCCCATTTATTAAGATCTCTTTATCACCAAGCTGATTTAAATGGGACAGAGTCAATAAATTTCTATTGCATCCCTTAGTGGATTCCCCTATATTTACCCTCCCGGCCTTTATTTGAGGCAGTCCATGGGGATTGCCAGCCGTATGACCAATTTGGATTAAATATGAATCATCTCGAGTTACGTCCGCCCGCTCAAGGTCTGTACGACCCTCAAAACGAACACGATGCCTGTGGCGTCGGGTTTGTGGCTCACATCAAGGGTAAAAAATCCCACGACATCATTACGCAAGGATTAAAGATTTTGGAGAACCTCGACCATCGAGGCGCAGTGGGTGCTGACCCGCTCATGGGCGATGGCGCTGGAATATTGATTCAGATTCCTGATGAGCTCTATCGCAGCGAGATGAAAAAACAGGGGATTGAATTACCGCCTGTAGGTGAATATGGCGTTGGCATGATTTTTTTACCAAAAGAAAATGCGTCACGCCTAGCTTGTGAACAAGAGTTAGAGCGCACCGTTCGACAAGAGGGGCAAATTGTTTTGGGTTGGCGTGATGTTCCCATTGATCACACCATGCCGATGTCACCCACCGTCAAGAAAACCGAACCTATCATTCGTCAAATTTTTATTGGGCGTGGTCGTGACATCATGACTACTGATGCTCTTGAGCGCAAACTTTATGTCATTCGCAAGACCGCAAGCCATGCCATACAAGATTTACATCTCAAACACGGTAAAGAGTACTTTGTGGCATCGATGTCTGCGCGCACTATAGTCTATAAAGGACTTTTATTGGCTAGTCAAGTGGGGGCTTATTATTGTGATCTAAAAGATCCAAAA
>CANHDS010000051.1 GCA_947459465.1 Burkholderiaceae bacterium
CACTGCGGCAAACAACCAATACAAGATAGTCGGTTTCCACTGAATGAAGGTTTTATCTTTCAAAAGAATGGTTAGACCACCAAAGACAACAATCAGCACTAAGCTGGCCCATTGCATCCCCTCTATTTTTTGCCGACGTAGGTAAAGCCACACAATTTGGGCAATGGTTGCAATGATTGCCACGATAGTTGCCACATAAATATCGGCCAGTTTGAATGCTGCAAAAAATAATATGACCGGGAATAGGTCAAAAAGAAATTTTTTCATGAGGATGGCTGGAGGCTTGCGTTTTGGCTTGGTTCAAAGCGTAATGACGCAGAATTAATACAGTAACGGAGCCCAGTTGGTTCGGGGCCGTCCTCAAAGACATGTCCGAGATGGGCATCACAGTTAGCACAGCGTACCTCGGTTCGAATCATGCCGTGCGATACATCACGATGCTCGCTAATCACTTGAGGATTGGCGGGAGTGTGATAACTCGGCCAGCCGCAGCCTGCATCAAATTTAGTACTCGACAAAAATAACGGGGTACCGCAGCACACACAACGGTAGAGACCATTTTCCCAATGGTCCCAGTAACGACCCGAGAAGGGCGGTTCGGTTGCTGCACGGCGCGTTACCCGATACTCCATGTCAGAGAGCTCTTGACGGTATTGTTCATCAGTTTTAGTCATGGATTCGATTGTAAAGAAGGATTATGAAGAGCAACTTAGGGCAATATCTTCCAGCTCTTTTGGGGGTGGGGCCGCGTAGGCCTGATACTCTAATTGCTCTGCGAAGGGGTCCTCGAGGATGTGTAAGAGTTTTTGGACTTCTGAAAAATCATCTTGTTGAGCGAGCTCGATTGCGCGTTGTGCAAGGTAATTGCGTAAGATAAATTTTGGATTTGTGCTGAGAATGGCGTTCTGACGATTGAGATCGGATTGTTTTTCAAGCTTTAGACGATCTATGTAGGATTGCATCCAACCATCAAAGGCAGGACGGTCAATAAAGTAATCCCGTAACGGGTTGGATTGATAATTAGCTTGGGATTGGATTTGAGCAAAAAGACGAAACGTTGTCGTGAAGTCGACGCGATTTTGATGCATGAGTTGTAATAAATTCTCAATGAGGGTGAAGTCATTCACATGATCCTCTTGTAAACCGAGCTTTGCGCGAAAGCGCTGTAACCAAGCTTCACGGTATTGATTTGGAAAGTGCTCCAGGGCAGTTTGTAATTTTTGCTGAGCATCTTCGGTGGAATATTTCATCTCGAATAATGGCAGCATACCGCCAGCTAAGCACGCCATATTCCAGTGCATGATTTGTGGTTGGCGATGATAGGCGTATCTCCCCTGAGAATCGCTGTGATTACAGATGTGATCCATTTGAAAACGATCCATCATGCCAAAAGGGCCGTAATCGATCGTGAGCCCTAAAATACTAATGTTGTCACTATTTAAAACACCATGGCAAAAGCCCACGGATTGCCAATGCGCAACGAGCTCGGCGCTACGACGACTAATTGCTGCAAATAGTGAAAGGTAGGGATCTTCACCATCCTGGCACTCTTGGTAATGGATATTGAGCAGATAGTCAGCCAATTGCTTTAGATACTCGGTTTGACGCGCAGCGGCATAGTGCTCAAAATGACCCACGCGCAGAAAGCTTGGGGCTAGTCGTGTACACACTGCTGCGGTTTCTAGGGTTTCCCGCATCACGGGTTTTTTGGATCCTGTAACTGCTAGAGCACGGCTGGTTGGCACACCAAGCGCATACATAGCCTCACTCCCCAAAAACTCCCGAATTGATGAGCGTAGAACTGCTCTGCCATCTCCCATCCGCGAATAGCGGGTGATCCCTGAGCCTTTTAATTGAATCTCATAGGGGCCAATGTCACCCAAGAGGATGGCACGACCATCGCCCAGTTGGCCAGCCCAGATACCAAATTGGTGCCCGCTGTACGCTGTGGCGATTGGATTAGAAAAAGTATGTTTTTTGGTTGCTAATGCGTTACCACTTAAGACGCTTAACCAAAGGGGGTCGACAGGGAGCCCATCCTCATTCAGGGCAATACCGAGCTCTCGCCCAAGCGTAGACGAGAATCCCACCCAATAGGGCTCTGGCAGGGGTGTGGGTGCAATCGATTGATAGGTATCGCCACCCTGAAGGGGAAAGGCCATTGCTAAACGGAGTAATTGGCCCAGGCTGAGCCAATCAAATTACCAGTTATTACATCGTGCGCAATCACACCGTTGGCATCGAACCGTCTTTCCACCATCTCGTAGTTACCATCCTGGCGGACCCGCAAAATGGTGCTTGAGCGAGTGCCGTAATGTTCCGTTCGAATAAAAGCTGAGGAGAGCGCTTTCTCCCATTCTAGGCTGACGCCCGTGCTGGGTAATTCTCGTTCCGGGGCCTGATGATCATCTGCCAATAAATGGAGATAGGCATCGGCATTTTTTAAGCCGCCACTATCCATGGCAAGAGTTTGGGCAAATGCAGCAATACGGTGGTTCACCTTGGGCCATGGTGTATCGAGCATGGCATTCGATAACCCATAGACACCTGGGCTTAAGGGCTGATTTGGAAATGTTTTGCGGGGGCGTACAGATTTGCCCATCACCACGCGATTACTCACCCAATGCATCTGGGCATCACTCGGATCACTCAAATCTGCCATCAATAGATTAAAACCGTTGTACTGATCAAAGCGCTTACTGTGCTTCTCAATAAAGTGGTTAGGTTTATCTGGACTCGTTAAATATAAATAGGGCAACTCACCCCGCGTTCTTGCATCGGGTTTTTTCTCACTCGGTGAGCGCACATTGGTAAGCGCAGAAAATCGTCCCCGTTTATTAAGACCCAACCACGTACCCGGACTGCCAATCACATCAGCATGGTCTCGCCCAGCTAATACATCAGGATGCTCAGGCCACCAAGCAATACCGCTGGTATTGCGTTCATAAAACTCATCGCGATTGGCGGCCACCACCAATGGGTATTTTGGGTGTGATTTCCAGGCAAATAAAATGAGACACATACCAATACTATGCCTGATTAAATCTCAACCAGGGAATAGGGTAGTTTTCCTAGCTCTAGACTGGGGCCATCGACTTGACCAAGATGAAGTTTGCCACCTTGAGCAAGCTCTGATTTGCACTCGATTTGGACATCTGTCCAAAGGGGATCATTCAAATGGGCAGCTGAGAGCACAACCATCCCAGCAGGCTGGCCTGGGTCCGACTCATGAAAAATTTCGGTACCTGGTGGACAAGACTCATGCGGGGTTTGTACTTTAGCCAAATAGAGACGTCGTTTAATTGCCCCTCGATATTGACTCCGAGCAACCACCTCTTGGCCTGGGTAACAACCTTTCTTGAAATCGACCCCACCCACCGATTCAAGGTTTACCATTTGCGGAACAAATTGATCTTGAGTAGCCGCCACAATCCGCGGGATGCCACTAGCTACTTCGGCTGCATTCCACTGATTTGAATTTGATTGGGCGTCAACCGTCACCTGAGAGGCAAACACAATTTGTTTGACGGGACCCGAATTCATAGGAGCTTCCATCGCTAGGGCGATCGCATCGGCTGGCAGGCGAGGAAGAAGTTGCTCCATGGGCTCAAGGGCCCCATAAATTGACCAATCATTACTTACGTCACGAATCCTTACCTTCGAGCGTAAAACGAACATACTGAGTCGCTTAGCAAATAGTGCGGCAATATCTCGTGAAACAAACAGTGCATAGTGCATTTCTGTTGAGGCTGAATGCAGGCTAACCCAAGCAGAGGCGAGCAAACGGCCCTTGGCAGTGCAGTATCCCGTTAAGCAAGCCGCTGAACTTCCATGAGCAATTGTTCCAGATGGATTAGCCTTTAAACCAAGCACTGAATTAGTTAATTGACCTTGCAAAAAAGAGCTTGCATCGGGCCCATCAATTAGAATCAAGCCCCAACCTGACAAGTGGCAAATAGTGGATGGATTCATTGTCGTGATCGCTCAATCATGGTTATGTCGCTTCGTTAGGCTTTTATCATAGTGGTATGCACAAAAACTTTCTAAGTCATCTAAATCCTTATTCCATGCCATGGCTCTGAGCAAACGCTTTTGGGGTCTCGGGTTTGTGTCGCTCATCGGCATTATTTGCTTGTATTACCTTGTCTTATTTACCTGGGGAGTGGTGCCATCTAAATCTAACTTAGCCACCCAGTCGGACGTAACGACTGTTGCTGCACGCTTTAAGGTGTTACCAAAATCTGGGGTCTCAAAGATCGCAAACCAGCTGCAAGGTCAAGGAATCATGGTTCCAACCTGGGTCTTCCAAATAGGTGCTCGCTCGCTTGGAGTGGGCTCATCATTAAAGCCTGGAACCTATGAGTTCCCTGCCAATGCAAGTTTAGGTAGCTTGTTGCTACAAATGGCGCGGGGCGATCGAGTACGTGAAGTTGTGAAGATTATTCCCGGCATGACCATTTGGCAAGTTCGAGCTGCAATTGATGCCCACCCGGCACTAATCCATGAAACCAATGCGCTCAGTGGAGAGCGGCTCGCCAAACTCTTAGGCCTTGCGCAACCGAGTGTAGAAGGGTGGTTATTTCCAGATACTTATGTATTCGATCCTGACGATTTGGATTCGAGTATTTATCAACGCGCCTACGTCGGCATGCAAAAGCAATTGGGGAGCGCATGGGATCTGTATGTGCAGGGCCATCCCAAAGGTCAGGTCTTAAAAAGCCCATATCAATTGTTGATTCTCGCCTCGATTATTGAGAAAGAAACAGGTCAGGCCTCTGAGCGCGGATTAATTTCGGGAGTCTTTCATAATCGACTTAAAAAGGGCATGATGTTACAAACCGATCCAACAGTCATTTATGGTATTGGGCCACAATTTGATGGCAATATTCGAAAGGCAGATTTGCGCCGCGATACTCCCTACAATACCTATATGCGCTATGGCTTACCCCCAACCCCGATTGCAATGCCTTCTAAAGAATCACTAATTGCTGCTGCTCAGCCCACTCCGACTGATGCACTTTATTTTGTTGCCAAGGGTAACGGTAGCAGTCATTTTTCTTCATCCCTAAAGGAGCATGAGGCAGCTGTTGATCGCTATCAGCGCCTTCCGGCTCAATCATCGAGCAAGTCGGCAAAGTGATCTCATGAACAACAATCGTCCAGGTTTCTTTATTAGTTTTGAAGGTATCGATGGTGCTGGCAAGAGCACCCATCTTGAAGCCTTTGCAAACCATCTCCGCAAGCGTTACCCCAATGAGCAGATTGTGTTGACACGTGAGCCAGGAGGCACCCCCTTGGGAGAAAAACTTAGACAACTCCTATTGCAAGAGTCTATGCATATTGAGACCGAGGCCTTATTGATGTTTGCTGCCAGGCGGGAGCACCTGGCCCAGGTTATTGA
>CANHDS010000052.1 GCA_947459465.1 Burkholderiaceae bacterium
ATTAACCCCCGAAGAGATTGCTGTGAATGCAAAAACGTATTACCAGCAAGCGAGCATTATCTTAGATCCAAGCAAAACGGAAGTACGTTATAACAGCGAGTGGTGCGATGCCTTGGGCGCGCGAGGCATGATTACCTTAGCTGCTAAATATACTGTCGCTCGCATGCTCGAACGTGATGACTTTACCAAGCGCTATCGGGGTGGTGTACCGATTTCTGTGCATGAATTCTTATATCCATTAATGCAAGGTTATGACTCGGTGGCACTACAAAGTGATTTAGAGCTCGGCGGCACCGATCAAAAATTTAATCTTCTCGTCGGTCGCGAACTACAAAAAGAGTATGGCCAAGAGCCCCAATGCATCCTGACGATGCCTCTTTTAGTGGGTCTTGATGGGATTGAGAAGATGAGTAAGTCAAAGGGTAATTACGTTGGAATTAACGAGCCCGCTAATGAGATGTTTGGAAAGATCATGAGCATTTCGGATGAGCTCATGTGGAGTTACTTCACCTTGCTATCGTTTAGACCCATGACAGAGATTGATCTCATGAAGCAAGAGGTCGCTGCGGGCCGAAATCCACGGGATTGCAAGGTGTTATTGGGCCAAGAGATTGTGGCTCGTTTTCATTCTCAGGCAGCTGCTGAGAAAGCTCTTGAAGACTTTAATCATCGTGCCAAAGGCGGAATACCCGATGACATTCCTGCGCTTGAGTTAACGGGGGCTCCGCTGGGCATTGCTGCTCTTTTGAAAGCCGCTAATTTGGTCCCATCGAACTCAGAGGCCAATCGCAATATTGAGCAAAATGGCGTTCGTATTGACGGAGCAGTCGTAAGTGACAAGTCCTTGAAAGTAGAGCCCGGTACCTATGTCATCCAGGTTGGCAAGCGCCGCTTTGCCAAAGTCACACTTTTAAAATAACGTCACCTAATCGAGTAAATCAAGGTTTGCAGAGCTACTTGGGGCTTTTAGACCAAAATGTTCATAACACTGACGAGTAGCAATGCGACCACGCGAAGTGCGTTGCAAGTATCCTTGCTGAATCAGAAAGGGTTCCAACACGTCTTCGATGGTATCGCGTTCCTCACCAATGGCCGCAGCTAAATTATCAATACCGACTGGGCCACCATTAAATTTATGCATGATCGCCTCGAGGAGCTTGCGATCCATCACATCAAAGCCCATTGGATCAACATCTAACATGGCCAAGGCAGCGTCAGCCATTGACTTGGTTATTACCCCGCTCCCCTTCACCTCTGCGTAGTCCCGAACCCTACGAAGTAAGCGGTTCGCAATCCGAGGAGTGCCACGGGCACGCCGAGCAATTTCATTTGCACCCTGGGGATCAATTTGTGCATTGAGTAAAGTAGCCGATCGTTCAATGATCTTTGTTAGTTCGTCCGAAGAGTAAAACTCTAGTCTTGCCACAATCCCAAAGCGATCGCGCAAGGGATTGGTTAGCATGCCTGCGCGCGTCGTAGCCCCGATTAAGGTAAAGGGCTTGAGATCCAGCTTTACGCTGCGGGCTGCAGGACCTTCGCCAATCATGATATCGAGCGAATAGTCCTCAAGGGCGGGATAAAGAATCTCTTCGACCACCGGTGAAAGCCGATGAATCTCGTCAATAAATAACACATCGTTTTCTTCGAGATTAGTTAAAAGTGCAGCAAGATCGCCGGGACGATCTAATACTGGACCACTGGTTTGTCGAAGATTAACCCCAAGCTCTCGAGCAATGATGTGCGCTAAGGTCGTTTTACCTAAACCTGGCGGGCCGAACAATAAAACATGATCTAAGGCTTCTTTGCGCTTGCGAGTCGCATTGATGAAGATTTCGAGTTGAGAGCGTGCTTTACTTTGGCCGACGTATTCATCAAGCTGTTTTGGACGAAGAGCACGCTCAAACACCGCTTCTGCCTGTCCAGCCCCGGGGCTAACGATACGCTCATCACCATCATCGGCATCTAAGTGATCAGTATGAATTGCCACAGCTTAACCTTTTGAAAGTGATTTGAGAGCGATCTTAATCCCATCGGAGACACTCGTATCAGCAGGGATTTGGCGCGTGGCAAGACGCGCCTCTTTATCCGAGTATCCCAAGGAAACCAAGGCCTGAATCACCTCAGAAGCAATATCGGGCTTACCAGATGCATTCTGGGAAATTCCTAAATCAGGGGCTAACTTACCTTTAAGTTCTAACAAAAGACGTTCAGCAGTTTTTTTTCCAATGCCAGGAACGCGAACAAGGGCACCTGGATCTTGACTAGCAATCGCTTGAATCAACTCACTCACACTCATGCCCGATAGCACTGCCAAAGCAGTTCGCGCCCCAACCCCACTGATCTTAATCAGTGAACGAAAGGCATTGCGTTCAGCCTCTGTTGCAAAACCAAATAATTGTTGTTGATCTTCTCGCACATGAAAATGCGTGAGCAAGGTAATGGTGTGTCCCACAGCAGGTAATTGATAGAGAGTGCTCATGGGTACGTCGACTTCATAGCCGACGCCATGGCAATCAATCAGCAATTTAGGAGCTGAGATCGTAATGAGCGTGCCATGAATACGTCCAATCATGTCTCTATCTTAACGCTTTGTCTTGCTCAAATGAACTTGATGATGATGAGCCGCACAAATAGCGACCCCAAGGGCGTCTGCCGCATCAGTTGACGGATTCTTTTTTAGTTTAAGTAAGCGCTTTACCATTTCTTGCATTTGCGTTTTATTGGCTTGACCCGTACCGACAATCGCTTGTTTGACCCCTCGTGCACTGTATTCTGAAACTGAAAGACCGGTCGATACAAGGGCGGCAATCACGGCGCCTCGCGCTTGACCCAGCATCAGCGTGGAGCGCGGATTGACATTTAAAAAGATCTCTTCAATGGCAGCTGCATCGGGCTGATAGCGCAGGAGTACTTCTTGGACTCCCTGATACAGGGTTCCGAGACGATGAGGTAAGCCTAAAGCAACCTCACCACTCTCGATTATTCCGGAGCTAATGTAGCGCAACTGTTGTCCTTCGAGCTCAATCACTCCAAAACCAGTGGTTCGTAAGCCAGGGTCAATGCCTAACCAGCGCATCGTTAATGCCTGAAGTGTCGAGTACCAGTGAACACCATGACAATGCCATGCTCATTGGCTGCCTCAATGACTTCGGGATCGCGCATACTGCCCCCAGGCTGAATCACGCTAGTTGCACCCGCAGCAACAACCACATCGAGTCCATCACGAAATGGGAAAAAGGCGTCGCTCGCAACCGCAGAGCCTTTTAAGCTGAGGCCAGCATGTTCGGCCTTAATGCTTGCGATTCGGGCAGAATCAATGCGACTCATTTGCCCAGCTCCAATCCCTAAGGTCATGCCATTGGCGCAATATACGATCGCATTGGATTTCACAAATTTTGCCACTCGCCAGGAAAACATCAGATCCGCTAGTTCAGTGGGACTTGGCTGACGTTTAGTTACAACTTGTAATTCTTGGGGAAGCACATTCTTCGAGTCGCTCGATTGCACTAAAAGACCACCCCCAACGCGCTTAAAGTCAAACTGATTGAGGGAATTACTTGCCCGATCCGGTAGGGGAATTTCTAAAAGGCGCACATTTTGTTTATTAGCAAAAATTGCTTTAGCTGATTTAGTAAATGATGGCGCGATCAGCACTTCAACAAATTGCTTTGCAATTGCTGTGGCACACGTTTCATCGCAGGGGCGATTGAGTGCAATGATTCCGCCAAAGGCAGAGGTTGGATCAGTTTGCAATGCTTTTAGGTAAGCTTTTTCAGCCGACTCAGCAATTGCCACGCCGCATGGGTTGGCATGTTTAATGATGACACATGCAGCCTGATCACCGCTGATGGATTTGACGCATTCCCAAGCGGCATCCGAGTCCGCAATATTATTAAAGGACAGTTCTTTGCCTTGAAGTTGCTGGTAGTGAGCTAGGCTACCGCTTGGCGCATTCAGATCTTTATAAAACGCAGCCGATTGGTGAGGATTTTCTCCATAGCGCATTTCTTGAACCCGCTCAAACGCCAAATGCAGGGTCTGTGGATATGGATGGCGCTTATGATGATCTTGCGTACCATCCAAAGAACTTAAGTAGTTGGCAATTGCCCCATCGTATTGGGCGGTATGGGCAAACACCTTTTTAGCAAGCGTCAAGTTGGTTGTAAACGAAACCGTATTCTGATTGCGACGCATCTCTTCTAAGACAAGCTCATAATCAGCTGGCGAAATGAGGACTGTGACATCTTGATGGTTCTTAGCGGCAGCTCGTAACATGGCAGGTCCGCCAATATCAATATTTTCAACCGCCTCTTCAAAGCTGCAGTTCTCTTGACTCACTGTTTGTGTAAAGGGATAGAGATTAATTACCAATAGATCAATTGGCTCAATGCCATGCTCTGCAATGGCAGCCATATGTTCTTTGGAATCACGTCGCGCCAATAGGCCGCCATGAACCTTTGGATGCAAAGTTTTGACGCGACCATCCAACATTTCAGGGAACTCGGTAAGGTTTGCAACTTCGGTAACCGGTAAACCTTCTTGGGCTAACAGCTTAGCGGTGCCGCCAGTTGAGATCAGTTTTACGCCAAGACCATGGAGCGCTTGAGCAAATTGAACAATACCGCTTTTATCAGATACGGAAAGGAGTGCTGTACGAATCATGATTAGATTAAGCGATGTTCTAAAAGTTTTTTGCGTAAGGTATTGCGATTGATTCCCAAATAGGAGGCGGCTAGAGATTGGTTTTGTTTGGCATGCGCCATGACCAGCTCTAACATCGGTTTTTCAACTACGCTGAGCACCATTTGATAAATATCACTGGGTGGAGTACCTTTAAGATCATCGAGATAACGTTGTAGATTGATTTCAATACACTCGGTAACAGGATGTTTATTACTTTTCATGATGGGTCGTTCAGGCTGCTTCTAAAAATAATAGATGATCTGAGTGGAGTTTCATCTCATCAAAATAATCATTGACAAGTTGTAGCTGGGTTTTGCAATCTTCGGCACTATTCATAAGGTTCCGAAATGCATGCGAGTTGCGTAAGCCTTTGCAATACCAAGCAATATGCTTGCGTGCAGTTCGCAGACCCGTGTACTCGCCATAGAATGCGTAGTGATCGAGTAAGTGCTCATTGAGGATCGCTTGAATTTCTTGAATCTGGGGAGCTGGTAGAAGCTCACCCGTTTTTAAATAATGATCAATTTCCCGAAAAATCCAGGGCCTTCCTTGCGCGGCCCGTCCAATCATGAGCGCATCGGCACCAGTCAGACGAAGAACCTGCTTTGCCTTTTGGGGGCTATTGATATCACCGTTAGCAACTATTGGAATACCA
>CANHDS010000053.1 GCA_947459465.1 Burkholderiaceae bacterium
AGTACCAAATTGACGAGCAAATAAACCCGTAAGGGCTTGCATTTGATCACGACCGGTGAATAAAGCAAATTTTTTTGGATCCGTTTCTCGAATGTTTCGTAAGCGATCCTCTAAAATACGAAATGCTTGATCCCAAGAAATTTCTTCAAACTCCGATTGGCCACGCTCTGAACCTGATTTACGTAGGAGGGGTTTGGTAATCCGGGCCGGGGACTTCTGCTTCATGATGCCCGAAGCACCCTTGGCGCAAATGACTCCCTGGTTGAGAGGATGCTCAGGATTGCCGTCAATATAGACCAGCTCACCATCACGTAAATGTGCTCGAATGCCACAGCGACAAGCACACATGTAACACGTCGTGGTTTTTATTTCAGTGGCTGGCTTCGTGACCTGAACTGGATCGTGTAAAGGCTCAGAGGAAAGGAATTTAAACATACGATAAATGCGTTATTAAATAGTCATTATCTAGGAAGGGTTAGACAGCTGCATTGCAAGGGCTGTTGAGGCAATTCGAGAAAAGATGGAGTCGGAGCGAGAAGTCAGAATGATGGGGACGCTTGCACCTAAACCCATCTTTACATAAAGATACTTAGCAGACTCGGCATCAATAATGATGCGGTCAAGGGAATGTTTAATCGACAAGGGAAAATTCAGGCGGACGTTGGACGAAGACCTAAAAGTTGGCGGGCCTGGGTGGCAGTGGCAACGGGCCTGCCTCGATCGTATGCCATATTAGCGAGACGCTCAACAAGTTCTGCATTGTCTTTGGCTAAACGAGTTTCATCAAATCGAATATTGTCCTCCAGGCCAGTTCGAACGTGACCTCCGAGTTCCAGTGACCACTCATTAAGAACCAATTGATTTTTGCCGATTCCTGCCGCCGTCCAAGTTGCTGTTGGCATTACTTCTTTTAATTCTTTGATTAAAAATTCTAGAATGGTGCGACGTGCTGGCATAGCATTTGGAATACCCATAACAAACTGCACGTGCGGGGGCGGTAATAGCAGGCCCTTTTTCACCAAATTTGCAGCGTTATAAAGCATTGCCAAATCGAAAATTTCGATCTCCGGCTTGATTTCATATTTCAGCATTTCGCTTGCCAAACCCTCGACAAAATCGGTTGGATTTTCATAAATACCCACCGGAAAATTAGTTGAGCCAGTAGCTAAAGAAGCCATATCGGGTCGATGAAAAAGCATTGACCCTCTAGCAGATTGATCGCGACCTCGGCCGCCAGTAGAAAACTGAATGATTATGTCGGGGCAGTATTTCCGGATGCCTTCTTGTACTCGAGCAAATAGATCTGGGTCAGAACTAGGACTTTCATCAGGATTGCGAACATGAATATGAACTAAGGAAGCGCCAACCTCATAAGCTTTTTGTGTTTCTTCAATTTGCTCGGTCGGCGTGACCGGTAAACCGGGACAATCTTTCTTTCTTGGGACTGAACCGGTGATTGCAACAGTAATAATGGCTGGTTGTTGGCTCATTTAAACTCCAATTTGAATTCAATATTTTTTTAAGCCAAGCTTAAAGAAAAACTAACTTAGATTATCATTAAACACTAATTTTTCATTTAAATCAATGAGTTATTAGATTATATTCATTAAAAATAAAGCTCATTTTGTGAGCTTCAAATGAACCACAATGGCATTTATCCAATCAGGAGAATGTCATGAAAAAGCTAACAGAATGGATCATTTGGCTGGTGTTTGCAGAGCGTCCAGGGGAGTGGGGCCGCAAAGAATGGGTATGCAAACGGCTTGATTGAGACCCGCCCTCTGACCAACTGAAAGGGTATAAATCCTCTAGGGGCTTGAAAAACGTCATCTTTTTATAGCAAACTTAGACTATATTAAGAGTCAAGCGTGCTATGGCGCTAAATTCCGTAGCAGAGAGGAGGAGTGGTGCTCAGCATTCTGAAGTTAGATGCCGGCGGTATCCCCCAGTGCTGGATTGATGCTGAGGATGCTACCCGACATTATGCAGATGACAGCGTCTCATGGACGCTGGGTGATCCTGTCGCCGTCATGCGCGGCGGTATATCTCGCCTAACCGGTCGTCAATCGATCATTGAGCTGCACTCCATCATTGCCGTTAAGGGCTCTGCGAAAATTAATTTATTCGATGTGGTTCCTGCTATTACTAAGCGTAAGCTCTATCGTCGGGATCGTGGGCTATGCGCATATTGCGGTTGCCGCATCTCAGAGCATGATGCTGAGGCAGAGCACATTGTTCCCAATAGTAAGGGTGGCAGCTACACTTGGATGAACCTAGTTGTCTCGTGTCGTCCTTGTAATCAGCGCAAAGGTAATCGCACACCCGAAAAAGCAGGAATGAGTCTTCTGTACGCACCTTACACGCCAAGTTTGTACGAAGATATGATTTTGAAGGGCAGAAACATTTTGGCAGATCAAATGGATTTTCTAGCTGCTAATTTGCCCAAGAATAGCCGTATCCTGCAAGACCCATTTTGGGTCTAATTGATTGCCAGCAGCAATCGTCCGTTGAGTCTTTCCATGAATGGTTTGCGTCTACTCAAGCCGCGCACAATTTTATTTTTTGCGGTACTGATATCGATAATCGCCCATCTTTATCTTTTTATAGGATTTCCTAGTTGTTTATTCTCTAAGGCCGCACCTTTAGAGGATGTAACCGTTGCTGAGTTACGTGTAGAGCCAGTAAAAAAAGTTCAGTTAAGTAAACCAGCTGCACCTGCACCAAGCATTCGAGATCAAAGTTCGAATGCCGTAGGCGATGGTGTCGTCATTGAATCAGGGAGCGGTAATGGTCAGGCTCAGGAAGAGCAGGAAGGGCAAGCTTTTCGGGTACCTGATCCTGGAATTTACTATTACGATGCCTATTTGGATGGGCAATATTTACAAACAGCATCAATCGAATGGCAGTTTGATCCGAAACTGGGCTATCGATTGTTTATCAATATTCCCTATGCGTTTGTCGGACCATTCATCTTTGAGTCACGTGGAAAGATTGATGCCTATGGATTGGCGCCCGATTTTTATGTAGAGCATCTTGGCAGTCGACCAGCACGATTTACGCGCTTTGATCGCGATGGCAAAGGGGGAGGGAAGTTATTTTTTTCACAAAAACCAGACCAATTAAAAGATATTCCACCAGGAACTCAAGACCGCTTTAGCTTGATCATGCAATTGGCATCTCTCCTTGGAGGCAATGATCAAATTGATGAAAAAGGAACTGTACGAGAAATCCCAATTGCCAATCTCGATACGGTTGAAACTTGGAGGTTTCAAAGTCAGGGTGAAGAACTATCCGATGCGGTATCGACCCTAGGACCCACAGTTCTCAGGCATTACAAACGCTTACCTGTAAAAGAGATGGATCACAGACGCAGAAATGATATATGGTTGGTGAAAGATTTTGGCTGGATACCGGGCAGGGTGCGGCTTGAAAATGAAAAGGGTAGGACCTTTGAGCTATTTCTTAAGCAAGTTGACCCAATTGCGGACTTGCCTAAATAAGAGCTTACTTGACAGTTTTCTTACGAATAATCTGACCAATCATATTAAATAGCACCGCTCCAGACATCGAGGCGGCAAAGATACCGCTAAAGGCTACGACGATGGGCAATATTTTCCAGTTATCCGGCAAGGGAAAGGTCCCATACCCCACAGTGGTGTACATTTCACCAGCAAAGTAAAAAGCATTGATATCAATCTCAAATATCTTGAGTGCGATTAAGGCATAGGTCCAAATCACGATGTCAACAATATGCGTCATAAAGATGATTCCTACGGCTATCATGTAAAACGGAATCGATAGCCAGAACATTCCTCTGTTATCAGCCCAATCGATCAAAACCTGATAAATCTTACCCACCATCAAGATAAACAGAGCATGAGCGACCAACATTGCAACCGCTGTAAAAAAGACAATGTACAGCTCGTTTAAGGGCAGACTATTGCTAACTTTCTCAAATAGGGTAAAGAAGTTCGGTAGATCGGCCATTACTTCGGACTGTTACATTGTTTATTTGACATAATAATGATTATACGCAGATAAGGTATTTAGCCCTTTGGCTGGGATTCAGCAGAAACGGGCTTTGGACCCCCCTGATACTTAGTCTTATAAAGCTTCTCCCAACGCGAACGAAGCCCTTTGGAAATTTCCTCCTGATTAAATAGATCAGCAACATCAATTGCACTGAAGCCCTGATGATTACGAATTTGCAGATCGGCACCACGATCGAGTAACAGCCTGACCAATTGAATATTCCCTGAGCGAACAGCCATCATGAGCGGCGTGGTATCGCTATCCGATAAGGCATTCACTTGCGCGCCCTTATCCAATAAAAACTCAGCAACCTGTAAGTGGCCGTTGGTACAGGCGTAATGAAGCGGCGTCCAACCTGATTTATTAATGGTGGCTGCCCGCTTATCAACCAAGATCCTCACCTCTGGTAGAAGCCCATAGAGCGAAGCCATCATTAAAACTGTTTCTCCTGAGAGGTTTGGTTGGTCTACGTCCAGGTTCTTTAGAGTTAAAAGGTAATCTAGGGTTGTACGCGAGTTTTCTCGTACCGCGTAAACCGAGATCGGATTACCCCCTCTAACTAATAAATTAGGGTTCACGCCGTCTTGTAAGAGCCTCTTCACTTGTGCCAGGTCGTCGAATTGCACAGCTCGGGCCATGCGTTCGACCTGCTCTTGGGTTTGCGCTAGAGAAGTTCCCGAAAGAACACAAAAGGCACTAAAAATAATAAAACTACGACGTAGCATCATGAATAACTTCTATTTAATTGAAAACATTGAAAAAAATTATCTGTCGTTTGCTGGGCTATCTGCTCCAGTGGCTCACCACGTAATTGGGCGATATAGCTGGCAACATGGGCTACCCACGCTGGCTCATTGGTTTGGCCGCGGTGCGGCACGGGAGCCAAATATGGCGAATCGGTCTCAATCAGCAGCCGGTCTAGCGGCAAGGCTTTGCAGGTTGCTTGAAGCTCCTTGGCGTTCTTGAAGGTTACGATTCCAGAAAAGGAGATATAAAACCCAAGTTCAATCGCTGCCTTGGCCACTTCATAGGACTCTGTAAAACAATGCATTACCCCACCAATTGCATCGGCGCCCTCTTCTCGCATGATGCGCAAGGTATCCTCAGAAGCCGAACGTGTATGAATAATCAAAGGCTTTTTAGCCAATAAAGCAGCACGAATATGGGTACGAAAGCGCTCGCGTTGCCACTCCATTGAGTCATAGGATCGATCCCCCATTCGGTAGTAATCAAGCCCTGTTTCTCCAATCGCAATCAC
>CANHDS010000054.1 GCA_947459465.1 Burkholderiaceae bacterium
ATCGAGGAATAAGATGTCTTCACAAGTAGCGGTCATGAGCTTGGTTAGCATCCAACCGCAAGCCAAGCTCGCTGGTATTGCCCGGCTCATGTTCAATCGATTTAGTACTTATCGACCCAATGGCTTAATCCTACAAAAGCATATGGGGTCTGGGAAGAATGCAGGGTTTTCCGTAAACCCCAGTGGAACCCATCAAGGCCTATTTAGTCTCTTTGATTCTTTGGAGCATGCGAATGCATTTATTTCCGAATCCCCTTTACTCAAGTGGTATCAAAAACATGCCGAGGAACTATTCACTGTCAAACTTCGTGCCTACTCCGTCAAAGGCCAATGGTCAGGGCATCAATTAAGCGAGTCTATTGCGCCTCCTCGTTCAGGACCGATTGCCTCGCTCACGCGCGCATCGATTAAACCCTCAAAAGCGGTCTCGTTTTGGACCAAAGCACCATCCGCTGAGGTGGATTTATTACACACCGATGGCTGCTTGATTTCTGCAGGTGTGGGTGAGGCACCAATTTTGCGGCAAGCGACTTTTACGATCTGGGAATCACAAGCAGCAATGGATGCATATGCGCGCTCCGGTGCGCATTTAGCAGCGATCAAATCGGCCATGCAAGGGCAGTATTTTTCTGAATCGATGTTTGTCCGCTTTCAACCGTTTGACGCGACTGGGACGTGGAAAGGAAGAGCGCTTGCCTAAATCCCTTGGCAATCAACCTGTTGTCGTGATCGGTGGCGGCATCGGTGGCTTAGTAAGCGCTCTAGACCTTGCTTGTGCGGGTCTTGAGGTCATCGTCATCGAAAAAGAACAACAGCTTGGGGGCAAGATCCGACAAATTGACTGTGCTGGTCATGGGGTTGATTCCGGGCCAACGGTATTTACCATGCGTTGGGTCTTTGATGGCATCTTCGCCAATGCAGGCGCACGACTTGAGGATGTGTTGCGGATTGAACCTCTCAAAATTTTAGCCCGCCATGCATGGAGTCAATCTGAGCGCTTAGATCTCTTTGCTAATCGCGATGAATCTGCTAAAGCAATTGAGGATTTTGCGGGAGCCGCAGAGGCGCGACGTTTCATTGAATTTTGTGAGCAAACCCGCAAACTCTATCGCGCCCTTGAAAAACCGTATCTGTTGTCGCAACGCCCCTCCATGATGGGCATGATGGGTGATTTGGGACCAACTGGCTCGAAGGCTCTTTATGAGATTGGTCTATTTAATGATCTTTGGAAAAGTTTAGGTCGTTACTTTAAAGACCCCCGCTTACATCAACTCTTTGGTCGCTATGCGACCTACTGTGGCTCCTCACCTTTTCAGGCGCCTGCGACCCTGATGCTAATCGCCGATGTAGAAATGCAAGGGGTATGGGCTGTACAAGGCGGCATGATTGCCATTACACAAGCGCTCACCGATCTGGCGCGCGCCAAAGGAGTACGCTTTATTTGCGGAGTGAACTGCGATGAGATCACACAACGGAATCGGCGAGTCTCTGGGGTGCGCCTAAGTAATGGTGAGACCATTCAAACACAAGCAGTCATCTTTAATGGCGATGCGATGGCCCTCCAAACGGGATTGCTTGGCGAGGTGAATCGACACGCGTCCCCAATCACTCAAACCACCCGCTCGCTTTCTGCGATTACCTGGTCAATGTACGCAAAACCACAAGGTTTTCCACTGATTCGGCATAACGTATTCTTTGACTCGGACTACGATAGCGAGTTCACGGATATTTTTTACCGCAAGCGTTTGCCACAAAAACCAACGGTCTATATTTGCGCTCAAGATCAAACCGATACTCACATTTCGCATCCGGCTGGAGAGCGACTCTTGTGTTTAGTCAACGCGCCAGCTACTGGTGATCACCAACAACCCACTCTATCTGAGATTGAATCATGTCAAGAAAAATCCCTTTCCCTGCTCGAACATTGTGGCCTCAATCTCTCCTTAGCGGATGCAACGGTGACGCGCACTACGCCACAGGACTTTCATCGCCTCTTTCCAGCAACGGGTGGAGCCCTTTATGGCCAAGCCAACCACGGCTGGATGGATACCTTTCGTCGGCCAGCAGCTCAAACAGCAATACCGGGTCTTTATCTAGCGGGGGGCAGCGCTCATCCGGGAGCGGGAGTACCCATGGCAGCCCTATCAGGTCGTATGGCGGCCGCAACCCTGATGGGTCACCTCGGTTTGACCAAGCGGTCGGGTCGGGTGCTTATCTCTGGTGGTACGTCGACGCCTTAAGTGATGATGGCCAGCATGGTCTGGTCATGATTGCATTTGTAGGCAGCGTGTTCTCTCCATACTATGCATTAGCGCGCCGTCGCCACACGCAGGTCAATCCAGAAAATCATTGCGCAATCAATTTGGCAATCTACAGTCCTGGTAATAAACGCTGGACCATGACTGAGCGAAGTGCGGCGAGTATTTCTCGTAATCAAACCGAGTTTGTGATTGGGCCTAGCAGCCTGCATTGGAATCATGATCATCTACGGGTTGATTTTGTGGAGCGCGCTGTACCTTTTGGCCAACGGGTCGTTGGGCACTTCAAGTTATACCCAAAGCAATTATTTAATTTCTCGACCCATCTAGATGATCAGCATAAGCATCGCTGGGGACCATTAGCACCAAGCGCGCGCATCGAGGTTGAGCTTGAGTCACCCAATATCAAGTGGCAGGGCAATGCGTATTTTGATTCCAATGAGGGAGACGAACCGATTGCTATTCCCTTTAAGGATTGGGATTGGTCGCGTGCGCAATTAAGTGGCGAGCGCACTGCCGTCATTTACGATGTGCGCCAAAAGAATGGGGTCGAGCGGGTCTTGGGACTGATTTTTACTCCCGATGGTCGTATTGAGCACTTTGAACCCCCTCCTCGTCAAGCTCTCCCCAAAACAGGTTGGCGGATTCAGAGGCAAATGCGCAACCCGAAGGATGCCCAACTAAAGATATTGGAAACTCTAGAAGATACGCCTTTTTATGCGCGCTCGGTTCTCAGCAGCGAACTACTTGGTGAACGCGTGACTTCATTTCATGAGACGCTCGATGTACCCAGGCTCTCATCGTGGGCCGTGCAGTTTATGTTGCCGTGGCGGATGCCGAGGGTTAGGTAAATTATATCTTTTGAATAATTTTGGTGAACCAATGATGAATACGCTCAATATCCATTTGTTTTTTATCAAACATATCCATAATCTTTGAGTAAGCTTGACTCGAATTTGTAATAAATCTATAGCCATTTATTCTCAGGAAAACATCTGTTGCAGCAAATGCAATTCTCTTGTTTCCATCCACAAAAGGATGGTTAGTAATTAAACTTTCAAACAATGCTGCAGCCTGAAGATAAATATCGCTGTAATACCCGGATTGAGGACGGTATACGGCCGCCTCAAGCGATCCATAGTCTCGGATACCAAAGGATCCGCCGTATTGCTCAATCAAAACATGGTGCATCAATTCGACATCATGTGTCGTTAGATAGCTAGGCATAGAGAAAACTTTACTTAGCTAGCTTTTTATATAACTGATCAAACTCTTTTAAGCTCTGAGCAAAATGATTCATAGTATCTTGCTTAGATTGGAGTGCTCCTTTTCTTACAAGATAATCACTTAATGCCTCATCCAAAACAGCATGCATTTTTCTACCCTCTCGTTGCGCCAACTCTTTGAGGGCCAACAAAACCTCCGGGTCTGCCTGAGATGAAAATTTACTAAGTTGACGGTTTGGCATGATTAAATTTCAATATTTTTCAATATTATTCATGAAATTTCTTGAAAAGTCAACTTCTAATTACTTCTACTAATTAGCCTGAAAACGTTCGTGCGTACTCATTTCCGCCTCACGCTTTCGCTCCTCAACGCGCTCAAGTAGGTCAACAACCCAAGTCATTCGCTCGTAAATAGTTCCACCGTAATGACGGATGTGCGGGGTTTTATTCACTGCCTCAATTAAGAACTGAATCGAGGGATGCGTTTGGGGATTAAAGCGCCGGATCGAGAACTTCGCAATAATCGCTGAGGTGGCGTGGGTTAATAAGATGAGTTTGCGCTGCTTCGATACTACCGCTCGAACTGACACGGAATCCAGGTTTAGACGCTCGACTTCACGACCAATTTCGGCATAAATCAGACGTGCTGCAGCAATCGCTGGGCGGCAGTCCCACGGTAAATCATCAATCCCAATTTCTGCCTGGATATAAAGTTTATCGGCCTCTTTGAGAAGCCGCGCCACGACGCGTGATATTGCTTCATTAAATTGTGGGTTTGCCAACCACGCGTTGGGATCGAGCCCCTCTTCGCGCATCCACTCGATGGGTAAATAGATCCGGCCGTTCATCGCATCTTCACCGACATCGCGAGCAATATTGGTTAATTGCATAGCAAGTCCGAGTTCACAAGCGCGCGCAACGGTCTCTGGCTCGCGTTTTCCCATGATCAAACACATCATGGCGCCAACCGTACCGGCAACTCGCGAACAGTAATCGAGTAACTCATCAAAGGTCTCGTAGGTGCGGTATTGCGTATCCCATGCATACCCCTCAATCAATGCGAGCGGTAGCTCTTTAGGAATATCAAAGGCACGCACCACCTCTGCCAAAGCCCGATCTGCCGCTTCATCAATGGGTTGGCCTAAGTAGATAGCATCCAATCGCTCTTGAAGAGTGATAATGGATTGCTCAGTTGCGTCAGCCGCATCAGCAATATCATCGGTGATCCGGCAAAACGCATAGAGAGCCGTTGCGGGGTCGCGTACACGACTGGGCAATACACGCGAGGCAGCAAAGAAAGATTTGGAGCCATCGCGCATGGTTTCTACGCATTCATTGAGATCCTGATCAAAGCGCTTGGAGCTTCGGTTCATTGTGCATACCCTTTAGCCACATTAATCGGATGCGGAACCACTGACATTAATGCTTTGGCGGACGAGAGAACGCCAGGAATTCCGGCGCCAGGATGGGTGCCGGCTCCCACCATATAAAGTACTTTGATATCCTCGCTGCGGTTATGGGGTCTAAACAAAGCGCTTTGTAATAAGAGTGGTTCAAAACCAAAAGCCGCACCCTTGACCGATAACAGTCGATCCTGAAAATCCTGCGGTGTGGTGCAAAACGAGGTAGTGACATGCTTTTGAAGGCCAGGTAAAACCGATTGATCCAAATACTCTGCAATGGCTTTTCGATAAGGCTCGGCGGTCTCTTGCCAGTTAGTACCACTATCTAAATTCGGGACGGGTGAAAGGACATAAAAAGTATCGTGACCAACTGGTGCAA